>JAFQKL010000256.1 GCA_017396965.1 Clostridia bacterium | reverse complement strand
CCTGTCCGAACACGAGGAAATGGTAATCCTGCGCGGCATAAAAGCCGCCCCACAGAGGCAGCTCCACCGCAAGGGTGCGGCTGCGCAGGAGGGTGTACTCCCTGTCGTAATCCTCTATGACGACCTGGCCGTCCACATACTCCACGCGGGTCAGCCCGCCCTCTTCATTGACATAGAGGTGGCTCTTTACGGGGGCACTGTAGACCGTGTAATCCTGATCGTTGATGTTGGAGGATTGCACCGGTGCCGGTGTCGCCATTGCCGTGGGCAGCAGCGTCAGCAGCAGGGTGAGGGCTAAGACAATGCCGGGGATGTGCTTTTTCATAAAACGCCTCCGCTTCTCCGAGTGGCCACGGGATTTTTATCCAGTTTACCACATTTTCCATCTCGTTTCAATCTGTTTCATCTAAGATTTTCCACTCAAATCTCCGTTTTTACGACAAAACCCCCGCCGCCTCCCCTTTCGGGGTGGCAGCGGGGGCGTGGGATTCAGGAATCTGCGCAGAAGGGGCTTAGCCCTTGTAGACCACGCCGTCCTTCATGACGAAGGTGCAGCGGGTCATCTCGGTGATGTCATCGAGGGGGGAGTTGTCGAAGGCGATGATGTCGGCAAACTTGCCCTCATCGATCGAGCCGATCCGGTCGTTCCAGCGCAGCAGCTCGGAGTTGACCTTGGTGGCGCAGAGCAGGGTCTCGGCGGGGCGGAACTTGCCGTAGTCGCACATCAGCTTGAACTCTCTGGTCTGGTTGCCGTGGGTGTTGAAGGGGGTGGCGCAGTCGGTGCCGAAGCCGATCTTGGCGCCGAGGCCGCGCAGCTTTTCGAGCTTGGAGCCGAAGTCGGTGAGCACCTGATAGGTCTTCTCCACCGCCCAGGCGGGGATGCCGTTCTCCACGCCGTACTCCTTGATGAGGTGGCCGGCGATGATGGTGGGGATCAGGTAGCTCTCACTGGCGGCCAGCATCTCGACACCCTCGTCGTCGATGGTGGTGCCGTGCTCGATGGAAACAACGCCGGCCTTGATGGCGTTCTTGATACCGCCGCCGCCGTGGGCGTGGGCCGCAGTCAGCTTGCCGTGGGAGTTGGCGAGGTCGACGATGGTCTTCATCTCCTCAACGGTCAGCTCGGGCGCGCCGGGATCGTCGCCCATCGAGAGGACGCCGCCGGTGGCCATCAGCTTGATCTGGTCGGCGCCGTGCTTGATCACCTTGCGGGCGGCGGCGCGGCACTCGTCGGGGCTGTTGACAATGATGGACATCCCGCTCTCCACCTCGATGCCGGGGCGGAAGTGGGTGTCGCCATGGCCGCCGGTGGAGGAGAGGCAGACGCCGGAGCAGAAGAGGCGGGGGCCCCAGACCTTGCCCGAGTCGATCATCTTGCGCAGGTCGACATCGAGGAAGTAGGGGGAGCCGGCGTCGCGGACGGTGGTGAAGCCGGCCAGCAGGTCGGCCTGGGCGTTGAGCATCGAGATGATGGCCAGCTCGCCGACGCCCTTGTGGTAGTTGGTGTCGGTGGAGTCCGGCTCACCGCTCATGGTGAGGTGCAGATGGGCGTCGATCAGGCCGGGCATGACGAACTTGCCCGAAAGGTCGATCACCTTGTCATCCGCAGCAGGCGCACACTCGGCGGCGGGGGCCACCTTGACGATCTTGTTCTCTTCCACGACGATGACCATGTCCTTCAAAACACTCTCGTCTTGAGCACGGAACAGCTGTCCGCATTTGATATGAGTAGCCATGGAAAACACCTCTCTAAGTCGTTGTATGAAGTTGTTGTATGAATCTCAATGGGACGATTGCGATCTGCCGTCCAGCGGGATGCGGACATAGTTTTTCTCCTCATCCTGATGGTGCAGCCTTCCGCCGCACTTGAGCATCACCCGCAGGGAGGCGGCGTTGTCTCGTTCGCAGCGGAGATGGATCTCCTCTTCGGGGACGCGGCTTGCGGCATGGTCCAGCATCAGGCGAAGGCCCTTGGTGGCATAGCCCTTGCCGCGGTGGGCGGGGGCGATGGTGTAGCCGATGTGGCCGGCGCCTTCCCGCAGCGCCTCAGTCAGATGGTGACGGAAGCGGAACTGGCCGACAATCTCCTCCTCTTCCCAGAGGAAGAAAAAGGTCTCGGGGACATAGCCCTCGGGCAGCCCCTCTCCACGGGAGGAGGCAAGCAGCTGCGGCAGGGCGGTTTGCTCGTATTCTTCCCATGAGATCCCGTGCCAGTCGTTCAGGTATCCGTTTTCGTCGGCAGGCAGGGCGTGGACGAAACGCCATTCCTTTTGAAGGTCTCCGCTGCCGGCCGGTTTGAGCTTCAGCATGGAAGGGCTCCTTTCAAAATGAATTGTCGTGCCGGAGCGGACAGGGGAATCGTTTTGCAGAGGGCTGCGCCTTGCGACGCAGCCCCTGGTCTGGAATTGCTTACTTCTTGTAGACCACGCCGTCCTTCATGACGAAGGTGCAGTTCTTCATGACGGTGATGTCCTCGAGGGGGCTGACGTCAAAGGCGACGATGTCGGCCAGCTTGCCTTCCTCGATGGAGCCGATCTTGTCGTCCCAGCGGAGCATCTCGGAGTTGACCTTGGTGGCGGCGAGGAGGGTCTCGACGGGGGTGAAGTCGCCGTAGCGGGTCATCAGCTCGAACTCGAAGCCCTGCTCGCCGTGCTTGTTGTAGGGGGTGGCGGCGTCGGTGCCGAAGCCGATCTTGACGCCGAGCTTTCTCATCTTCTTGAGGTTCTCGCCGTGGTTCTTCAGGCAGCGCTCCGCCTTCTCCACGCCCCAGGCAGGGATGCCGGCCTCGACGCCGTTGGCGACGATCTGGTAGGCGGCGATGACGGTGGGGATCAGGTAGGTGCCGTAGTCGGCCAGCATCTGGATGCCTTCGTCGTCGATCAGCATACCGTGCTCGATGGAGGTGATGCCGGCCTTGATGGCGTTCTTGATGCCGGCGGCGCCGTGGGCATGGGCGGTGGTCAGCTTGCCGTGGCTCTTGGCGAGGTCGCAGATGGTCTTCATCTCTTCGTAGGTCAGCTCGGGGGCGCCGGGCTCGTCGCCCATCGACATGACGCCGCCGGTGGCCATCAGCTTGATCTGGTCGGCGCCGTACTTGATCACCTTGCGGGCGGCAGCGCGGCACTGGTCGGGATTGTCCACCTTGAAGGCCATACCGCCGAGGTCGATGTCGGGACGGAAGTGGCTGTCACCATGGCCGCCGGTGGAGGAGAGCGGAACGCCGGAGACGAACATTCTGGGGCCCCAGACCTTGCCGGTGTTGATCATCTTCTTGAGGTCGACATCGATAAAGTTGATGTCACCCTCGCTGCGGATGGTGGTGAAGCCGGCCATCAGGTCGGCCTGGGCGTTGAGCATGGCGGTGAGGGCGATCTCACCGTAGCCGGAGTAGTGGGAGTAAGCCGAAGTGTCCGGCTCACCGCTCATGCCGACATGGAGATGGGCGTCGATCAGGCCGGGCATGACGAACTTGCCGGACAGGTCCAGCACCTCCCAGTCGGCCTCGGGAGCCAGCTCGGCGGCGGGGGCAACCTTGACGATCTTGTTGCCGTCGACGACGACGGCCATGTCCTTGAGAACGGTCTCATCCTTGGCGGCGAACAGCTGTCCGCATTTGATGTAAGTAGCCATGATAAATACTCCTTTTGTCTTTTGTATCTTTAAAGAACAGAATTCGGTTGATTGTTTGGGATGCAGGTTTCAAACGAGATGGGGTTAACCCTTATAGACCACGCCGTCCTTCATGACGAAGGTGCAGTTCTGCATGACGGTGATGTCCTCGAGGGGGCTTTTGTCGAAAGCGACGATATCGGCCAGCTTGCCTTCTTCGATGGAGCCGATCTTGTCGTTCCAGCGGAGCATTTCGGAGTTGACCTTGGTGGCGGCGAGGAGCGTCTCGACGGGGGTGAACTCGCCGTAGCGGGTCATCAGCTCAAACTCAAAGCCCTGCTTGCCGTGGAAGTTGTAGGGGGTGGCGGCATCGGTGCCGAAGCCGATCTTGACACCGAGGGCGCGCATCTTCTTGAGGTTCTCGCCGTGGTTCTTCAGGCAGCGGTCGGCCTTCTCCACGCCCCAGGCGGGGATGCCGGCCTCCACGCCGTTGGCCACGATCTGGTAGGCGGCGATGACGGTGGGGATCAGGTAGGTGCCGTAGTCGGCGAGCATCTGGATGCCCTCATCGTCGATCATCATGCCGTGCTCGATGGAGGTGATGCCGGCGCGGATGGCGTCCTTGATGCCGGCGGCGCCGTGGGCGTGGGCGGTGGTCAGCTTGCCGTGGCTCTTGGCGAGGTCGCAGATCACCTTCATCTCT
>JAFQKL010000255.1 GCA_017396965.1 Clostridia bacterium | reverse complement strand
GGCACAGTCTCGGCTGCCGTGGGGTGTTTGAACCCGGCGTGACAGGGCAGGTCTGTCAAGGGCGCTGAGGGTGGAGATTTTGCAAAAGACCGTCCCCCGCAAGGCCGCCGCCTGCAGGGCGACAGCAGGGTTGCCCATCCCGCCGCGCCCGAGTCAGCGCAGAGGGGCAGGCCTGTCAAGGGTGTAGGGTGGAGATTTTACAAAAGCCCGTCCCCCGCAAGGGCTTTTGTAAAATACTACCCGGCCCTTGACAGGCCGGGCGGGCTCGGGGGGATAATGGGGGTGGGGAGTGTGGTCTGCCGACCACACTCCCCCATTCCCTTTTCTCCCCCTCCCAAAAAATCCCGCTCAGGCCGGGGACTCCCCCAGCTCTACCGGGAGGATCTCGGTCCCATGCTCCCGCAGCACCGTCAGCAGATCGGCCACCCGCATCCACACCGTGGCGCGGTTGTCGTTGGGATGCAGCCCGATCAGCGCTCCCTCCTGCCGCACAAACGAGCTGTCCAGCAGAAAGCGCACCCGCCGCTCCCCGTCGTTGAGCAGGCCAAAGGGGGACACCGCCCCCGGGGTCAACCCCAGCAGCGCCATCAGGTCTTCCTCCGAGGCAAAGTGCAGCGGACGGCTGCCCAGCTGTGCCCGCAGCGCCTTGAGGTCCACCCGCTGATCCCCGCGGACGGTGAGCAGATAATAGGCCCGCTTCTTGCTGTCCCGCAAAAAGAGGTTCTTGGCATCGGCCTCGGGGTGGAGAATGTCCAGCTGCGAAAAGCCGGCCATGGTGTACACCGCCTCATGCTCATTCATCTCATAGCAAAACCCGTGGCCGTCCAGCAGGGCCAGTACCGCGGCGCGGTCGAACATCCGGCAACTTCCTTCCTATATATATATTTCAGCAATCTGCTGAGAGACATCCAGGCCCATCCCCCCGCAGCCTCCCCCAACCCCCTCCGGCCAAAAAGGCCCCGGCAGGGCCTTGCCGCGCCGCGTGCCCGGCAGAAGCCGCCCGCCGCGCACCGCTCCCGGCGCTGCACAGGCTCCTCCGCCCACAACACGCAGCACCGAAGGCCCCGCCGAAGCCCGGCGGGTCACTGCTGCATAAACCGCGCAAGGAATTCCTGCGTCAGCTGCTTTTTCGGTGTCTCAAAGATCTCTGTGGGGCTGCCCTCCTCGCAGATCACGCCGTCGGCCATAAAGACCACATGGCTGGAGACGTCGCGGGCGAAGGCCATCTCGTGGGTGACAACGATCATCGTCAGTCCCTCTCTGGCCAGCGTGCGCATGACGGCGAGCACCTCGCCCACCATCTGCGGGTCGAGGGCGGAGGTCGGCTCGTCGAACAGCAGCACCTCCGGCTCCATGGCGAGGGCACGGGCGATGGCGACGCGCTGCTTCTGTCCGCCCGAGAGCTGGCGGGGCTTGGCGTTGATGTAGGGCGCCATGCCCACCTTGTCGAGGTAGAAGAGGGCGCGGTCGCGGGCCTCGTCTCTTCCGAGCTTCAGGATGCGGCGCAGGCCGAGGGTGCAGTTGTCCAGCACCGACTTGTTGTTAAACAGGTTGAAATTCTGAAACACCATCCCCACCCGCGCCCGGTAGGCGGCGGCGGGGAAGCGGGGGGCGGTGATCTCCTGCCCCTGAAAGAGGATGCGCCCGGTGGTGGGGGTCTCGAGCAGGTTGATGCAGCGCAGCAGGGTGGACTTGCCCGAGCCGGAGGCGCCGATGATGCAGGTGACGTCGCCGGGGCACACCGAGAAGTCGATGTCGCGCAGCACCACATGGTCGCCGAAGCTCTTGCTCAGATGCTCCACCTGCAAAATGGGGGTCTGCTCCACCCTCAATCGCCTCCCTTCTGGCTGTCAACCGCCACACTGCCCTTGCGGTAGCGGTAGAGGCCGCTGGTGTAGAGCAGGGTGTCGGTGGTGGCGAGGTCGTAGTTGTCGGGGCCGTCCAGCTTGTCTTCCCACAGGCGCAGCAGGCGCGAGCAGGTGAAGGTGAGGATGAAGTAGAGCACCATGGTGATGGTGAACACCTCATAATAGGTGTACAAGGCCCCCGCCGCGCCCTTGCTGGCGTAGAACAGCTCGACGGTGCCGATCACCGACAGCACGCAGGTGTCCTTGATGTTGATGATCAGGTTGTTGCCGATCTGGGGGATGATGTTGCGCAGGGCCTGCGGCAGGATGACGTCGATCATGGTATAGAAGTGGTTGAGGCCGATGGCCTTGGCGCCCTCCACCTGACCGGGGTCGATGGAGAGGATGCCGCCGCGCACCGTCTCCGCCATATAGGCGCCGGTGTTGATGGAGACGATGAAGATAGCGGCGAACCACATCGACATATCAATGCCGAACAGCACCGAGGAGCCGAAGTAGATGAACATCGCCTGCACCATCATCGGTGTGCCGCGGAAGATCTCCACATAGAGGTAGAGAATGATCTTGGCGACGCCGAGGAAAAACCAGCGCAGCGGCGAGTCCTTGCGGTCGGCCTCCAGCGACTGGACAACGCCGACGGCAAAGCCGATCAGGCAGCCGAAGAAGGTGGAGACGGTGGCAATCACCATCGTCACCCAGGCGCCGCGCAGGAACGACATTCCGTAGAGGTCGAGGATATAGGAAATTCTTCCTGGGAAATCTTTTGGCATGGGGTACCTCCAATCCATGGTCGGCGGTGGGGGTGGGCGGGC
>JAFQKL010000254.1 GCA_017396965.1 Clostridia bacterium | reverse complement strand
TCCGGAGGATGAGGCAAAGATGGCAGCCATGGATCACAAGGAAAAAATGGATTACGTCAGATGGCTGCGGCAAGAGAATCGCTATGTCGAAGTGTATGACGAGTCCGAAGACCTATGATATGCCCCGTCTCGCTGCGGGAGAGCATTCGAAGAGAGGACTCGTAGCCTGAGTTGCGGATCCCGAGTATTATAACACTGCTCCGGGCGGTGGGGAGCATCCCCGCCGCCCTTTTTGTACCTAAAATTCAAAAAACGAACAAATATAAGGAGATGAGCTATGAAAATTAAACTGGACAAAGCTGTTGTGGAGTTTATCCCCGAGAATCCCGTGGAGACCGCTGAGCTGGAGGCTCTGTGGATCCGCATGGGCAACTGCGTGGGTGATAATAAGAGTCTTTCTCCCATCGGCGTGTTTGAGCCTAACGGCGGCGAGAAGGTAGCCCGCTTCCATATCGGCGGCCTGACCGAGGCGGAGGCCAAGGCGGTTCCCGAGCTGACTGCTCCCTATGACACCGATGTCTACTGCGTGACCTGCAACAAGACGGTTCATGTGAAGAAGGGTGAGGCCGTGCCTCTGTGCTGCGGCAAGCTGATGGAGATCCTTGACTAAGCGATATAAGCATCACCAAAGGGGACGGGGCGGCAGCTTCGCCCTCTTTTTGGAACAAAAATAATGGTATGATCTGCCGGGATCCGGCAAAACTCTTCTGAAAGGGGGACTGTTATGAAATTACGTGTATGGATGATCCTGCTGACGGCCGCCCTGCTGCTGACCGGCTGCGGCGCGGGGGAGCGGAGCGCACCCGCTGCGCCCGCCCGGACGGTACCTGCCGCGCCTGTGCAGCAAGCGCCGGCCACACCCACTCAGATCGCGCCCGCGCAGCAGACGCCAGCTGCGCCTGCTCAGACGCAGCCCGCGGCGCAGCAGCTGACACAGGCGGAGGCGGAGGCGATCGCCCTCGCCCATGCGGGCTTTTCTGCCGATCAGGTGACGCGCCTGCGTACGGAGTATGACATTGACGATGGTGTCCCGCAGTACGAGGTGGAGTTCCGCGTGGACCGCTGGGAGTACGATTACGAGATCCACGCCCTCACCGGCGCGGTGCTGTCCTTCGATAAGGACGATTGAGAAAACGACCCGCCTGTTTCCTGTGCTGTCTGCTTTTCTGCCGGGAAACTTTCAATTGAAAAGGCTCAAAAGATGTGCTATCCTTTGGAAAGCACATCTTTTTTGGTGAGGTGAGGGGTGCTGGCTGCGGGCGTGTGGGGCGCGAACCGCTTCGCGGCGGAGAAGCCGGCTGTTTCGCTGTGATTGACAGGAGCGGCTGAGTCTGTTATGATAAGTTCACTGCATAATATTACACGCAGAATTCGGAAAGGAGCAAATACTATGTCTTATTCCAAGGAAATTGCCAGCCGGATCACCCGCTTCCTGGACAACGATGATTGGCGCTATTCCCTCAACGAGGAGAAAGAGATCATCACCATGAATCTGACCCTCAGCAACAAGATGAAGAAGGTCGAGATCATGATCGACCTGCGTGACGATAAGTTCTTCGTCTACATGACCTATCCCCTCGGCGCGGAGAAGGCCGAGCGCCCCGAGGTGGTGGATCTCATCAACCGCATCAACTACAACCTGATGTTCGGCTGCTTCGAGATGGACAACCGGGATGGCGAGATCCGCTTCCGTATGCCCGTTGACTGCGACAACTGCATGCCCTCTCAGGAGGTCATCAAACACGCTATCTACCGCTCCGCTGCCACCTGCAAGAAGTACGGCGATGCCTTTGCTCAGGTCATCATG
>JAFQKL010000253.1 GCA_017396965.1 Clostridia bacterium | reverse complement strand
GCGCAGGCCATGGTCATTGCAGGCGGTATTGCGCTGCAGAACATCCCCGAGGGCATGGTGATCATCGGGCCGATGCTGGCGGCGGGGGTGTCGCGGGGGCGGACCTTCGTCTGCGCCATGATCACCGGGCTGGTGGAGGTGGCGGGGACGCTGGTGGGCTACTTTGCCGTCAGCCTCGCCTCGGCGATCCTGCCCTTTGCCCTGGCCTTCGCCGGGGGGACGATGCTCTATGTCATCAGCGATGAGATGATCCCCGAGACCCATCACGAGGGCAACGACCGCGGGGTGACCTACGCGCTGCTGGTGGGGTTCTGCGTGATGCTGGCCAGTGACGTGCTGCTGGGATAGCGGCGGGATTTTGCAGATTTCAGATAACAAAACGGAATCTTCCCGCAGATTTCAACGGACAGACCTGTGTTTTTTGATCAACCAAGCAAAAAAGCTCACCCGCACCGCCGGTGCCGGGTGAGCTTTTCGTTTGGGGAGACAGGGTTCAAAAGCACTTCAGCTGATCCTTGCCCAGCAGGCGGTACTCTCCCGCGTCCGGCGCCACAAGGACGGTGCTGGTAAAGTTCTGGTACACCGCCTTGATGCGGTCCGTCTCCACCCGCACCACGGCATCCGAAGGCAGCTCCCCTTCCCCGAGGGCGACGACGCGGCCGAAGCCGGTCTCGGCCAGCAGCTCGGCCACGGTGCGGCAGCCGGGGGTGACGGGGGCCTTGCCCTTGACGCGGCCGTCCTGCCCGGCGAGGCGCAGGCCGACGGCGGCGAGGGCGCCGACGACGCCCTGCCCGGTGCCGCCGTGTTCACTGAGGTGGACGCAGCACTGCTCCGCCAGCCGGTAGGCATCGGCCTTGGTGAGCACCTCTTTTTTGGCGCGATAGCCCCAGGCGACCAGCCGCTCGGGGGCGGCAAGGCGGGCCATGTCGGCCACACAGAGGCCGGGGTCGGCCCCGGGGGCGAGGCGCTCTTCGAGAAAGGCGGAGGCTCTGGCGATCAGCTCCCCGGTGGACAGCTCCCCCTTGACCAGGGCGCACATCGAGCTGTTGTGCGAGGTATAGGGCACATCGGGGCTGACATAGAGCTGGTGGCGGGAGATGAAGTCGAAGGAATCGGGGAGGGTGAGGAGAAAGTCGTTCAACAGGTGGCCGGTACCGGGGGATTCGAGGTTGTCGGTGTCGTCAAACGAGAGGTAATGGCGGTTCACGGCTGGTTCGCTCCTTCCTTGGGCTGGCGCATCCCCTCGCCGGCGAGGATGGCGGCGAGGTCTTCGGCGGTGAGGGAGAGGTCAAAATAGGTCTTGTAGAAGCGGAGGACCTCCTGCTCGATGTCGATATCGGCAAACTGGTCGGGGTAGAGGAGCTTGCCGATGTAGAGGGCGGCAAGGGGGGATTCGAGGGAGCCGGGGTGGGCCCAGCGGGAGATGCCCACCGGCAGCTGGTACACGGCGCCCTCGCGGACGGCGCGCAGGCCGGAGAACTTGCTGTCGTTTCTGAAATAGGCGGTGGCCTCCGGCTCGTTGGCGAGGACGACATCGGGGTCGCAGACATAGATCTGCTCCACCGTCACCATCCCCTTGTCCCCGTCCAGCCGCAGCTCGGCCGAGTCGGTGATGACGTTGATGCAGCCGGCAGCGGCGAGGACCTCGTGGGAGAGGGTGCCGGGGATGTCGGTGCGCACCACCTCGTTGACCGAGTGGTAAACCCGTTTTTTCTCGGCGTCCGGAATGGCGGCAACCCGTTCTTGGACGAGGGCGATCGTGTCGCGGTAGTAAGCGAGATAGGCGGCGGCCCGCTCCTCTTTGCCGAGGGCCTTGCCCATCATTTCGATGCTGAAGAGCTGGTCTTCCATGGTGACGTAATCCACCACCAGCCAGGGGATGCCGAGGCCCTGCAGCTTTTCCTGCTCGCCCGCGTCTTCGAGGTTTTCGGTGCGCAGGAAGATGAGGTCGGGGGCGGCGGCGGCCAGCTCTTCGATGTTGATCGAACCGCTGCTGTAGGGGGCGGGGAGGTCGGCGATGTTGGCCACCTTGCGGCGCATCAGCTCGTCGCGCTTGAGGCCGTTGACCACGGCGACCATCTGCTGCTCACAGCCGAGCAGGGCGGCGACGTGGCCGGTGTAGGCATAGAGGCAGGCGATGCGGTCGGTGGTTTCGGGCAGGGTCACCTCGCGGCCGGCGCAGTCGAGGACGGTGTTGCCGGCGGGGGGGACAGCGGGGCCTTCCCCGCCGTCTCCGCCGCCGGCGCAGGCGGTGAGGGTGAGCAGCAGGGCGAGGAGGAGGGCGAGGGTGCGGGTGGTTTGTCTCATCAGATGTTCTCCTTTCCGCGGTCGGTTTCAGCCCAGGCGGCCAGATAGTGTCGCTCCTTGTCGGCCTTCACGGTGACCACGCGGCTTTCGATGCCGTAGACCTCCTTGAGGCAGCCGGAGGAGAGCAGCTCCAGCGGTCGGCCGGCGCGGCCGAGTCTGCCGCCTTCCATCAGCGCCATCTTCACGTCGGCCCCTTCGTCTTCAAAGAGCAGGGGATGGTTAAAGTCGTGGGTGGAGAGCAGGATGCTCCTGCCCTGCTCTTTGGCGATCTGCGCCAGCAGCAGCAGGATGCCCTGGGCGCGGCGGACATCGAGGTGGGCGGCGGGCTCGTCCAGCACCAGCATGGCGCTCTCCTGCGCCAGCGCGCGGGCGAGCAGCACCATCTGCAGTTCGCCGCCGCTCAACGTCGTGTATTCCGTCTCGGCGAGGTGGGCGATGCCGAGCCGCTCCATGACGGCGAGGGCCTGCTCCCGCTCGTCGCCCCCCGGCTGCAGCGGCTTCCTGCGGCGGGTACGGCCGAGGGCGACGACGTCCACCGTCTTGTAGGGGAAGGAACGGCTGTGGCTCTGGGGGACGAAGGCCAGCTGGGCGGCGAGGTCGCGGGGGGTGTGGTCCGTCAGGGGTTTTCCTTCGATGAGGACGCTGCCGCTCTGGGGGCGCAGGTGGCCGAGGATGCAGTGCTGCAGCGTCGTCTTGCCGCAGCCGTTGGGGCCGACGAGGCAGAAGATCTGCCCCTGCTCCACGGCGAAGGAGACGCCGGAGAAGATCTCCCGCGTCCCGTAGGAAAAGGAGAGGTTTTGCACGGTGAGCAGGCTCACTTCCAGCCACCTCCCTTGTAGCGTCGCAGCAGGTAAATGAAGAAGGGGCCGCCGATAAGGGAGGTGAGGATCCCCAAGGGGATCTCCGCCCCGGTGAGGGTGCGGCTGAGCAGGTCGATGCCCATCAGGAAGGCGGCGCCGAGCAGCATACTGAAGGGGATGAGGCGGCGGTTGTCGCTGCCCACCAGAAAGCGGGCCATGTGGGGAATGATGAGGCCGACCCAGCCGATGGTGCCGGCGATGCTGACGGCGCCGGCGGTGGACAGCGTCGCCCCGGCGACGACGGCGAGGCGGGCCTTGCCCACATCCAGCCCCATGCTTTTCGCCTCACGGTCGCCCATCGAGAGGGCGTTGAGCGACCAGCCGGACAGCACCAGCAGCCCCATCCCCGCCAGCATGGCAGCGGCGGCGAAGGGGAAGACGGTGGACTCCACCGAGGCGAGGCTGCCCATGTTCCAGAAGACGATGGAGGCCAGCTCGTTGTTGGGGTCGGCAACGTATTTGAGAAAGGAGAGCAGGGCGGAGAAGATGGAGGAGATGATGGTGCCGCCCAGCACCAGCATCAGCGAGGTGACCTCGCCGCACATCCTCGCCACCAGAAAGCTCATCCACACCGCCGCCAGCGCGAAGACAAAGGCGAAGGTGGGGGCAAAGCGGGTGCCGGAGAAGATCAGGATGGACAGCGCCGCGCCAAAGCCCGCCCCGGAGGAGACGCCCAGCACCCCCTGGCTGACCAGCGGGTTTTGAAACAGCCCCTGAAAGGCACAGCCGGCGGCGGCCAGCGCCGCTCCTGTGAGGCAGCCGGCCAGGGCACGGGGGAGGCGGTTGTCCACCACGATGGCCATCGCCTCCGCACCCATGCCGAAGTCCCTGCCGAGCAGTGCCTGAGCCAGCGCACGGGCCACCTCGGCGGGGGTGAGCGGGTAGCGGCCGATCGAGAGGCTGAGGACGAAGATCGCGGCAGCCGCCCCGGCCGCCGCGATCCATTTGGCTCCGGTCGTTTGGGAAGAGCCGGTCATTTCTTTTTCATCATGCCGATCGCCGTGACCAGACCGACAACGCCCACGACCACCCAGATCATCATGCGGTAAGCACCGGCGCTCTCCTCCGGCTGCTCCGCAGGGGCTTCGGGGGGCTCCTCGGCGGGAGGTGTGGGGGTGGGCTCAGCGGGAAGCTCGGGGGTCCCGGCGGGGGCCTCGGCGGCGGCGGTGAAGGAGAGGACGTAGTCCTCCGCCGTCGAGACGCCGCTCTTGGAGGTGATGCCGGCGGCGGCGGTGAGGGTGTAGCTGCCCTCCGCCAGCGGCGCGGCGGGGGTGATGACGATGTCGTTGCGCTTGTCCGGCTCGATCTGGTCATCCGCCAGGGTGACGGTGATTTCAACCGCGGCACCGGCGGCGTCGACAAGCGAGATCAGCGCCGCGTTGGCGTCGCGGACACTGCTGTGGCAGACGTTCTTGCTGAAGGTGAGGGTGATCGACTCACCGGCGACAAGGACACCGCCCTCGGCGAGGCTGGAGGATTCGACAGCCAGAGCTTCGACACTTCCGCCACCGTCGCCGGAGCCGCCGCCGGAACCGTCGCCGCCTCCATTTCCGCCGCCACCGCCGCCACCGGCGGCCAGGGCTGTCAGCGGGTTCAGCAGCAGGGCTACTGCCATCAGGAACACGAGCCATTTTTTCATCTTGGGCATCTTCAGGGTCCTCCTCCGATTCTTTCGGTTCTCTTTCGAACCGGTTTGCTCTTGCGGGGTCGTGCAGGCTTTCGCTGCCAGTGTTGTCCACCAATCACAGGCAGAAAAGCAACAGCCCCTTTCCACGCCGAACAACCGCAGCCGCGCTGCGGGTTGCTTCGACGGTCGGAAAGAGGCTCGTCCACCACTTTACGTCCTGCCGTTCGGATCTTTATCATGCTCCGAACGGTCACTGTCCCAAGGATATCATACTTTTTGCCTCTTTTCAAGCTTTGCAACTCAGTTTAGCGGTTTTTATCGTTTTTTATGTAAAAACCATAAATCGGAAAACATCTTCCCACCGGCGCCACTCCCCTTCCCCGAGCGGACGGGAAAACGGACTGCCGGAAGATTCCGGCAGCCCGTTTGGGAAAAAGCGATAGCTCAACCAATCAGTCGAGGATGGTGCCGTTGAGCACCTTCTCGGTCTCCTCGAGGGGCTGATCGTAGTTGTAGAAGGTCTTGTAGAAGCTCTGGGTGCGCTCAACCAGATCGAGGTCCTCGAACAGCTCGGGGTAGAGGTACTTGGCATAGAAGTAAGGAGCCATACCGGCGGCCTCGGCGTTGTTGACGCCCCAGCCGAAGGTGCCGTAGGGGATGATGTGGACGCGGCCGTTCTTGATGGCGGAGACGGTCTGCAGATCCTCTTCCTTGGTGATGGCCTCAAGGTCGGCGCGGTTGCAGAAGATGACCTCGGGATCGAAGGCGATGATGTCCTCCACGTTGACCGCGGCCTGCTCCCACTCCTCGGTGAACAGCTCACCGCCGACAGCCTTTAAGTAGCTGTTCTGCATATTGGAGGAGGTGCCGATCGAGAAGGAGCCTTCCTTGTAGCTGAGGGCGAGAACGCGAGTCTTGTGCTCCACGTCCTTGGTCTTTAACTGGATCTCATCGATCATGCCGTAGAAGTAGTCGATGAAGGCCTTGGCACGGGCGGGGGCTTCGCCGCCGAGCACGTCGCCGATGATGGTGACGGTGTTCATGAAGTCCTCAATGCTGTTGAGGCCGAGCTGGACATAGGCGACGCCGCCGGCGTTGTACTGGGCGACGGTGGCCTCATCGTAGGTGGGGGAGTACATGACCTGGGCGCCGGAGGCGAAGACGTCCTCGACGTTGCTGTTGTCGTACTCGCAGTGGAACTCGGGGAAGACCTTGGCGAAGTAGGCGTTGTTGCGGATGTCGGCACGGGCGGCGACAATCTTGTCGGCCTCGCCGAGCAGGGCGGTGATCTGGCTCATCGAGCCGACGCCGGGGGCGACCTTGTCCACCACCAGAGGCAGGGTGATCTCTCTGCCCTGACTGTCGATGACGGTGCGGGTCTGGGGTTCGCCGGTTTCACCGGTCTCACCGGTCTCGCCGGTCTGACCGGCGTTTTCGGCCTCGTCGCCGCCGGTCTCGGCCTCATCGCCGCCGCTCGAGCAGGCGGTGAGCATCAGGCAGAGGGCCAGCAGCAGGGCCAGCAGGGTCGTGAATTTCTTGTTCATCTCGTTGTTCCTCCGTTTGCTTTGGTGATTTGCTTTTGGCTATGCTTCGTCGCTTTCGACGTGGAAGCTCTGTAGGTTGCTGCGCACCGGCACGCAGGCGCGGATCTGCTGATCCTCATACTGCCCGCGCAGCACCTCGGTGCAGATGCCGTAGGCGGCGTCCATGTTGGGAGCGGTGATGATCTCGTCCGCCATCCCCTCGAGGTACTCGTTGTTGCGCTTCATCAGGGCGACGCGGCTGTCGCAGTAAAAGGCGTGGTCGGGGTAGTGGGTGGTCATGATGATGCCGAGATTGCGCTCACGGGCGAGGCGCTTGACGTTTTCAAGCACCCGCACCTGGTTGCCAAAGTCGAGGTTGGAGGTGGGCTCGTCCATCATCAGAAAGCTGGTGTCCTGCACCAGGGCGCGGGCGATCAGCACCATCTGCCGCTCACCGCCCGAGATCTCGGTGTAGACCCGGTTCCTCAGATACCCCACCCCCAGCTGGTGCAGCGCCTCTTCGGCGGCCGCCATGTCCTTCTTGCCGGGGGAGGCGAAGGAGCCGAGGTGGGCCGTCCGCCCCATGACGATGACGTCGATCACCTTAAAGGGGAAGGGCGGGGTGTGTGCCTGGGGAACATAGCTGATCGTGCGGGCGAACTCGCGGCGGTTTAGGTCGCGCAGCCGCCGTCCGTCCACCGTGATCTCGCCGCTCTTGGCGGGCAGAGCCCCTAAGATGGTCTTGAACAGCGTCGTCTTACCGACGCCGTTGGGCCCCAAAAGACAGAGCACATCGCCCGACTGGAGGGTGGCGTTGAAGTCCCGGACCACGACCTTCTTGCCGTAGCCGCACGAGAGATCCTTGATTTCAAGCTTCATGACCAGCCTCTCTTTCCCTTGAACATGAGATAGATGAACACCGGCGCGCCGATGATCGCCGTGAAGACGCCGATCGGAATCTCCGCCGCCGTCAGGGTGCGGGCGAGGTCATCTACAATGACGAGGAACAAAGCGCCCGACAGCATCGTCGTCGGCAGCAGCACCTTGTAGTTGGGGCCGACCAGCAGTCTTGTGATGTGGGGCAGGGTGAGGCCGACCCAGCCGACGTTGCCCACCATCGACACGCTGGAGGCGGTCATGATCGTCGCGGCAACGATGATGATGACCCGCACCAGCTTGGTGTTGACACCCATCGCCTCCGCCTCCTCCTCACCGAAGGCGAGGACGTTGATCCGCCAGCGCAGCAGCATGAGCGGAATCCCGCCCAGCAGGGTGGCTGCAAAGAGGGTGAGCACGTTCTGAAAGCTGCCTGACTTGGAGAAGCTGCCCATCAGCCAGAAGGTGATCTCGGCCAGCTTGTCGTCCGCGTCGATGGCGGCGTATTTGATCAGGGTGTTGACGGCGTTGAAGAGGGAGCTGATCACCATGCCGGCCAGGATCATCATGATCACCTGCGGGTTACCCTTGCCCAGGGAAGACGCCAGCGCCATCACCATCACCACCGCCAGAATGCCGAAGGCAAAGGCCATCAGCTGGGTGCCGATCGTGGTAAAATCATACAAAATGGCGATGCAGGCGCCCACCGCCGCGCCGGTCGAGACGCCCAAAATGTCGGGC
>JAFQKL010000252.1 GCA_017396965.1 Clostridia bacterium | reverse complement strand
GGTGTTGTGGCGGTCCATCAAAAAGGCGAGCTTGAGCTTGGTGCCGACCCCGTCGGTGCCGCTGACCAGCACCGGCTTTTCGATGCCGGTAAGATCGGGGCGGAAGAGGCCGCCGAAGCCGCCGATGTCGGTGGCGGCGCCGGGGACGGCGGTGCGGGCGACGCTTGCCTTCATCAGCTCCACCGCACGGTAGCCGGCGGTGATGTCCACCCCGGCGGCGGCGTAGCTGTCACTCTTTGAAATGCTCATACGGTATGAAGCTCCTTTCCCGGGAAATGCTTCCCGGCGCAGTCCTTCAGAAGTTGTTGAAAAATTTCCGATCGCCATGTGGATGGCGGGCGGGCTGGTTTGGGGTTTGGCGGGGGACTCAAGGTGCGGTGCAGGGGGGATTTCGCCGCTGCGGCGGCGAGCCCTGCAGGCGGCCGGGCCCCCTAGTCCTTCCCGCTCCAGCAGTAGGTGCAAAGGCTCTCCTCCGGCAGGCCGATGGCGCTCACGAGGCAGTCGAGCGGCTGAAACTCGAGGGAGGCAAAGCCCAGCTTTTTGCAGATGTTCTCCCGCATCCGCCGTCCGCGGTCAGAGGAGGCGTCGCAGTATTCGTCGAAGTGGTCAAAGGCGGAAGGGCCTTCCAGCTCGATCATGGTGCGGCGGGTGATGAGGTCGGTGTCCGAGGTGGAGCGGGTGAAGTTCAGGTAGCGGCAGCCGTACATGATGGGGGGACAGGCGGAGCGCATATGCACCTCTTTGGCCCCGTTTTCGTAGAGGTAGCGCACCGTCCCTTCCAGCTGGGTGCCGCGGACGATCGAGTCGTCCACAAAGAGCAGCCGCTTGTGCTGGATCAGCTCATGCACCGGGATCAGCTTCATGCGGGCGACATGGCTGCGGATCGCCTGCGAGCCGGACATGAAGGAGCGCGGCCAGGTGGGGGTGTATTTGATGAAGGGTCTGGCGTAGGGGACGCCGGACTCGAAGGAGTAGCCGATGGCGTGGGCGACACCCGAGTCGGGCACGCCGCAGACGTAGTGGACATCGGGCAGGCTGCCCCGCTCCTTCTCCCACCTGGCCATATAGCGGCCGTTGACGTTGCGCATCACCTCGACGTTGACCCCCTCATAGGAGGCGGTGGGGTAGCCGTAGTAGCTCCAGAGGAAGGAGCAGACCCGCATCCGCTCCCCAGGGGGCGCGAGCTGCTCCACCCCCTCCGGCGTGATGCGGACGATCTCGCCGGGGCCGAGTTCGCTGTGGGCCTGGTAGCCGAGCTTGGTGAAGGCAAACGACTCAAACGAGACGCAGTAGCCCTCATCGTCTCGCCCCACCAGCACCGGCAGGCGGCCGAGGCGGTCGCGGGCGGCGATGAGGCCCTCCTTGGTGAGCAGCAGGATGGAGCAGGAGCCGTCGATCTCCTGCTGGGCGCGGCGGATGCCCTCGGCGAAGGAGCCTTCGCAGTCGATGAGGGCGGCGACCAGCTCGGTGGTGTTGACTCTGCCGCCCGTCATGGCGTCAAAGTGGCCGCCGTGGCGCAGCAGGCGCTCGGACAGCTCCTCGGCGTTGTTGATCACGCCGATGGTACTGATGGCGTAGGTGCCGAGGTGGGAGCGGATCAGCATCGGCTGGGGGTCGGTGTCGCTGATGCAGCCGATGGCGGCGCGGCCGCTCAAGTCGTCCAGATCCTCCTCGAACTTGGTGCGAAAGGGGGTGTTTTCAATGTTGTGGATCACCCGCTGAAAGCCCACCTCAGGGGAGATGCAGGCCATGCCGCCTCTGCGGATGCCGAGGTGGGAGTGGTAGTCGGTGCCGAAAAAGACGTCGAGAATCACATCTCGCCGGGAGATGGCTCCAAAGAAACCGCCCAAATGAAGTTCCCTCCGTTTCCTGACGCGCCGTGGGCGGCGCTTGCGTCGATTAGGCGAAAAAGAGGCTCGAGAGGGTCATGGGATCGACGTATTCGCCGTCCTTGTAGACTCTCATGTTGCCGGAGGCGATTTCGTCGATCAGGATGACATCGTTGCCGCTGTAGCCGAACTCAAACTTGATGTCGTACAGCTCCATGCCGCGCTTTTCCATCTCCTCCTGGACGACCTCGGTGATCTCCTGGGTCATCCGCTTGACCGCCTCATACTGCATCTTGCTCATCACGCCGAGCGCCTCCAGCGCATCGGGGGTGACGAGGGGATCGCCGCGCTCATCGTCCTTGAAGGTCATCTCGACGTAGTTGGGCAGGGGGGCGCCCTCTTCGATGTAGTCGCCGTAGCGGCGGCGGAAGCTGCCGACGGCGCGGCGGCGGCAGATCACCTCGAGGCCCTTGCCGAACACCTTGGCCGGCAGCACCTCCATCATCGTGCCGGCGGGGTCGGCGGTGACGTAGTGGGTCTTGATACCCAGCTCTCTGAGCTTCTCGAAGAAGTAAACCGACATTCTGAGGTTGACGGCGCCGACGCCCTCGATGCTCAGGCCGACCGTGTTGGCGCCGGGATCGAAGACGCCGTTTTCGCCGGTGACATCGTCCTTGAACTTGAGCAGGTAGTGGCCGGTTTCCATCTCGAAGACATCCTTGGTTTTGCCGGTGTAGACGAGTTTCATGGGGTGTTCCTCCTGTCGTATCTTTGTCGGATCTGTCGTGTAGTGTGGGTTGAGATTGTTGAGTTTGGTGGGGGACGGGGGGGAGTGTCGCCGCCTGCGGGCGGCGAGCCCTGCAGGCGGCCGGGACGGCGACCCCTGCAGGGGGCCGGGAACCGCGTCTTATTCCGCCGCGAGGGCAGCGCAGCGGGCGGAGATCTCGGCGTCCTTTTCCAGCACGGCGGCCGTCTCCTTTGCGCGGCGCTCGGCGAGGCGGGCGGCGAGGTTCTCGTCCTCCACCGCGAGGATCTCCGCAGACAACAAGGCGGCATTGACGGCTCCGTCAATCGCCACCGTGGCCACGGGGAT
>JAFQKL010000251.1 GCA_017396965.1 Clostridia bacterium | reverse complement strand
GTCCGGGGAACAGAACCTGCCCAGGGAACGGAGGTTGCCCGGGGAATGGAACCTGTCCAGGGAACGGAGGCTGCCCGAGGAACAGCGCCTGTCCGGGGAACGGAATTTTCCCGGGGAACAGAGCCTGTCCGGGGAACGGAGTCTTCCCGGGGAACGGAGCCTGCCCGGGGTGCGGCTTTGTCCAAAGACACAACCGCCCGCAGCGGGCCGGGGCCGATTGCGGCGGTCAGCGCCTTTGCGGAGTACCGCGACGCCGGGCCTGTCGGGGGCAGTGTCTCCGGCGGCGTGCGCGTTGCGGACGGCACGGCAGGGATTGCCGGGGGCAGCGTCTCCGGCGCCGGGCCGGGTGTCGCCGGGCGCGACCGCTTCCGCGCCGTCTGTTCGCAGGGCGGGACGGTGCGCACCGTTGAGCTGGAGATCAGCATCCCCGGCAACGAGCCGACCCACGTCAACTTGAATCTCTCCTCCCCGCACGAGCTGACCGCCACCGACGCCGCCGAGCGCGAGCAGTTCTTCCGCGCCCGCCTCCTCCCCGGCGAGGACTTCGAGGTGCACACCCGCTGGGTGGCGGACGCAGGGCGGATGGACATCCTCTACAACCAGAGGGGCGTCTGCGTCCTGCGCAACCTCTCAGTCGCCGACCCCGCCTCCCTGCGCTTCGCGGGGCGGATCCTGCGCAGCATGGCGGAGCGCGGCCGGCTGTTCCCGGAGACGGCGGAGGAATGAACGCCGTCCCCGCTGGGGGCGGAAGGTGGACGCTCTGCCGTCGGTCGGACGCTGTGGCTGCTGACACCCGCTCCGGCTGCCGTCACCCACCCCCTCCGCTGACTCCCTCTGCGACAGCGTCGGCAAAACCGCAACCCGCTGCGGGGTCCTCCCCGCATCCGCTTCGCCACGCCCTGCGTCGCCACCTCAACTCCACCGTCGGCACGGCGAGCAGGCATCGACCTTGTCACCTTTTCATCCCCCGTGTGTCATCAAAAACAATATCATCAAAAAAACACCCCGCCCGGCCACGGCGCTGATGCTTCGCGGCGCGGCCGCGCCGTCGGCAGAGCCTGCCGCCGCCCGGACGGGGAAAGGAGTGTATCATGAACCGACGCAGCATCGCCCTCATCGGCTTCGGGGCGCTGAGCCACATCTTCCTCGAAGTCTTCGAAGCCCACCTCGCCGACCATTACCGGCTGGCCGGCATCTACTCCGTCCCGACACCGGCGGACGGGGAGGGGTATCCCCTGTTTGACAGCCTCGAACAGCTGCTGGCCGCCCGGCCCGACTATGTGCTGGAGTTCGCCGGCGTCGAGGCGCTGCGCAGCCACGGCGAGGCGGTGCTGGCAGCCGGCTGCGACCTGATCGCCGTCTCCATCGGCGCCCTGGCGGACGACGCCTTCTTCGCACGACTGCGCGACACCGCCGCCGCGCACGGCAGCCGTCTGCACCTGCCAAACGGGGCCATCGGCGGCTTTGACGTGCTGCGCACGATGTCGCTGGCCGGCACCGAGCAGGTGGTGATCGAGAACTACAAGGCCCCCGCCGGGCTGAACGGCGCGCCGTATCTGAAGGGCCGGGCGCTGGCGGAGGACCGCGAGGAGCTGGTGTTTCGCGGCACGGCGCGGGAGGCGATTGCCTCGTTTCCCAAAAATGTCAACGTCGCAGTCGCCGCGGCCCTGGCAGCGGCCGACGTGGACCGCGCACAGGTGGAGATCACCAGCGTGCCGGGGCTGAGGCAAAACACCCACATCGTCCGCGCCAAAAACGCGCTGGCCGAGGTTCGGCTGGAGATCTCGTCGCTGCCCGACCCGAAGAACCCCAAGTCCAGCACCATCACCGCCTGGAGCGTGGCGGCGCTGCTGAAGGAGCTGGCGGCGCCGGTGCGGTTTTTCTAGGGGGCGTGGGGACGTCCTGAGAACTTCCGTTTTCCTTACGTTCTTTCTCCAACCTTCTTTCCCTCGCGTCTTCCCCCATATTCTCTCCCCCCCCGTATCCCTTCCCTCACGCCGATCCCCCGCACTCCCCCCTCGCATTTTCCTCACATATTCTCCTAATATCAACAAAACACCGCCTGCTGAAAAATCTCAGCAGGCGGTGTTCTTTCGTCATTCCGTCTCTTCTGCTATCTGTTTATTGTCATTTTACGAATTTAAGCTGCACGAATCAGGAAATCTCCCGCAAAAATACCCGTTTTCTGTACAGTCAACAGCCGCCTCCCCTGGTCGGCCGCCGACCCTCACCCATTCCACTCCGCCACCCCGCGCAAAATCCACTCCGCCACGGCGGCGACGCCTTCGCCCGTCCGGGCGGAGATCGGCAGGATCTCGATAGCGGGGTTTCGCCGCCGGGCCGCTTCGGTGACGCGGGCGAGGTCGAAGTCGAAATGCTCCAGCACATCCATCTTGTTGATGACCAGCAGCTGGCAGGTTTCGTACATCAGCGGGTACTTGAGCGGCTTGTCGTCCCCCTCCGGCACCGAGAGGATGGTCATGTTCTTCACAGCGCCGGTGTCGAACTCCGCCGGGCAGACGAGATTGCCGACATTTTCCAAAATCACCAGGTCGTACCGCGCACTGCTCAGCTCCGACAGGCCCTGACGGGTCATGTCCGCATCCAGATGACACATCCCGCCGGTGTGGATCTGGATCGCGTCGACGCCGATCTCCCGCATGGCGCGGGCGTCGAGATCGGAGTCAATGTCCGCCTCCATCACGGCGAAGCGCAGCCGGCCGCGCAGCTCGTCAGCGAGACGGCGCAGCAGCGTGGTCTTGCCGGCCCCGGGGGAGGACATGAGGTTGAGCAGGAAGGTCCGCTCCTCCTTCAGCTGGCGGCGCAGACGCTCGGCGTCGGCGTTGTTGTCGGCAAACACACTTTGCTTCACTTCGATGATGCGAACTTCTTCCATCCAAGAATCCTCCCTTTTTGATGTCGATTTTATTCCGATTTCCCCGCCGGATTGTAGTCTTCCTGCGACACGCCCCAGGCTTTGAGATCCAGACTGTAATCCTTTAAAAAATACTCGTGCAGATGGCGGCGCATCGGCATGGTCTGCTTGATCTTGATGACATCAAACCCGCAGCGCGCCCGGCAGATGCCGCAGCCGACGCAGGCCTCCTGGTCGATCTGCACCCTGCCGTCCTCGCCGAAGGTGATGGCCTCCACCGGGCAGCCGTTCGGCCCGGTGACGCAGGCGCGGCAGCCGGTGCATTTGGTGCGGTCGGGCACCGCCGTCCAGCCGGCGGGGTGGAAGCGGTGGCGCTCGGCGGCGGTGGCGTTGCGCGCCAGCCGCATGGCGATGCAGCAGCAGGGACAACAAAAGCAGATCTCAACAAAATCGTCCATCAAATCATTTCGCACACCCCACAGCATCTGCTCCACCTCGATCCACACCGCCTGCCCCATCAGCCCCACGCGGGCGGCCTCGTCCACCCGGGCGCAGGCCTCCTCGTAGGTAAACTGACGGCCCAGCTCGTGCTTGACCACCGCCTTCGCCGCCTCGCCGAGAAAGAGGCAGCCGAGGTCGTGGGGAAACGCGCCGCAGTCGTTGGCCTCGCGGCAGAGGCAGCCGTCCATGCCGGCGATGTAGGGGACGGTTTTGAGCGACTCCTTGATGAGGTCGAGGGGGATGACCACCTTTTCGCCCTTGTCGGCGACGTCCACATGGAGCGGCAGCACCACCGTGCCGGTCGGCCGCTCCCTGTCGGGGTAGAGCTTGATGCCGGTTTTGTACAGCCGCGCCTTCCAGCCGCCCTCCTTCATCCACACCGAGAAGCGGACGAACATCTGATAGAGCTTCAACGCGATCGGCCAGCGTTTCTTACTCATATAAAGGACATTTTCCAGCAGCCAATTATAGATTCCAAGTCCGTTTGGCTTGTTTTTATACGGAGGAAATCCAACCTCCTTGCGGTCCAGGCGCTCCTGATCGAGATAGAGGACGTTGCCCTGCTCATCGAGGTTGGAGGCCTGTTTTTTCGTCTCTGTTCGGTTCATCGTTCCCTCCGCGCATCTCGCATCTGATCTTGATTCTTCGCCAATGTCTTAGCCAACAGCCCGCTGCCGCCCGCTGCGGGGTCGTTTTGGGGCCAGCGCCCTGTTTGGGCGGGCCTGTCCACGCGGCCCTTCCGCCGTGCCGTCTGCTCTTTCGCACAGGCGGGTACGCGGGGCCGTGTCTCTGCATGGAAGACATTTCCTCCCCGTCAGTAGCCGATTTCCCGGATCACCAGGCCGGCGCCGGGGACGATATGGATGCGCAGCTCCGTGCCCTGCAGCGCGGGGAAGGCGTCCGCCGCGACGGGGAAGAGACGGGTCAGGTACCGCGGCACAAAGCCGGACGACTCCCCCACCGCGAGGGCGATGTGGCGAACCAGACGGATGCCGTTGTCCTGCGCGACGCGGTTGACGGTTTTGACGATGTGACGCAGGATGCCAAGCTCGTGCATAATTTACTCCGATACTGTGTTTTTATCTTCAGTTTTTTCGAGGGGCGCGATGATTGCCGGGGCGTTCGCGTGCCGCCAGTGCGGTCGGTTCCGCCGCTGTTGCCGGTGACATCGGCACCGCCGGTGCCGTGTTCCAATATTGAAAATGGGATAACAGCATTTCTCAAGTCCTTTTCCTATGTCTTTATCATCAGCTGACCCTGTGCAACACCATGCATCTCGGATTCTGAAGGATTGCAACACAGGCTCCTCTTGCTGTCCACTCAGCCGGTCAGACATTGTCATTTTTCGCGCGACAATCTCTGTTTTTTGCATCTGGATGCAAAAATAAAACTCTGC
>JAFQKL010000250.1 GCA_017396965.1 Clostridia bacterium | reverse complement strand
CTGCTGCTCTTTCTCAAGGAACGCTGCTTCTGTACGGTTTTTGACATTCTGCGCACCATGCTCCCCGCCGGGGTGCGCTACTCGCTGGAAGACCGCCTGGTGCCGGGCGATCCCCCCGCCCGTCCGCTGACGGCGGTGGAGCAGCGGGTTCTCAAAGCCGTCGCCGATGGAGAGGCCGCCAGCCTGCGCAAAGCGGCGGAGGCGGCGGGACGGGGCGGCAGTGAAGCCGCCGCCCGTCTGCTCGCGGAAGGGCTGCTCCGCCCCGAGCTGACCCGGGTGGGCATGGCCGAGCAAACCCTGCGGCAGACGGCCTCCCTCGCCGTCTCCCCCGAACTGGCGGAAGCCTACCTCGCCACCGCGCCCGCCAACCAGCGGGACAAGCACAGCCGCGTTATCAGCCAGCTGCAGCGCGGCGAGCTGCCGGTGGCGGCGCTCTGCTACATGACCGGTGTCACCCGCTCGGTGGTCTCAACGCTGGAAAAGCGCGGCATCGTTGCCGTCACCCTCAAAGAGCGCCTCCATCTGCCCTACGAGAGCAAGCGGCAGACCGAGAGCGGCACCGCCCCCATTCATCTCAGCGAGGAGCAGCGGCAGGCGGCGGACGGCGTCTTCGCCCTGCTGCAGAAAAGAGAGCCGGCGGTGGCGCTGCTGCACGGTGTCACCGGCAGCGGCAAGACACTCTGCTACCTCTCCCTCATCGACCGCATCCTGCAGGAGGGCGGCGGGGCCATCGTCCTTGTCCCCGAAATCGTCCTCACCCCCCAGCTGACCGACCGCTTCTTCGGCCGCTACGGCGACAAGGTCGCCGTGCTGCACAGCGGCCTCTCGGCAGGGGAGCGGCGCGACGAATGGCGCCGCATCCGCCGCGGCGACTGTCCCGTGGTGGTGGGCACCCGCTCCGCCGTGTTCGCCCCGGTCAGGAATCTGCGCCTCATCGTCATGGACGAGGAGCAGGAGTCGGCCTATAAATCCGAAAGCACCCCCCGTTACCATGCCCGCACGGTGGCCAAGTTTCGCGCCGCCAGAGAAAAGGCGGTGCTGCTGCTCTGTTCGGCAACCCCCTCGGTGGAGAGCTACGCCGCCGCCCGTCAGGGCCGCTACCACCTCTTTACCCTCAGCAAACGCTACTCCCACTTAGGGCTCCCCGCCGTCACCGTCACCCACCTGCGCGACGAGCTCTCCGCCGGCGTCTCTCCCGTCACCGGGCCGACGCTGACCGAGGCGCTGCGCAGAACCCTCGCCGCCGGCCGCCAGTCGATCCTCTTTCTCAACCGCCGCGGCTACCACACCTTTCTCGGCTGCCGCCACTGCGGCGAGGTGCTGCACTGTGAAAACTGCTCGATCTCGATGACCTATCATCAGGTCAACGGCCTGCTCATGTGCCACTACTGCGGCTCCACCCGCGAGCGCCCCATCCTCTGCCCCTCCTGCAAAATGCCCACCCTGACGAGCCACGGCTTTGGCACCCAGCGGGTGGAGGAGGAGCTTCATCGCCTCTTTCCCGAGGCCCGCATTCTGCGGATGGATATGGACACCACCAGCACCAAAATGTCCCATGAGGAGATGCTGCTGCGCTTCTCCCGCGGGGAGTACGATATCCTGCTCGGCACCCAGATGGTCACCAAGGGGCTGGATCTCCCCAACGTCGCCCTGGTCGGCGTCCTCTTTGCCGACTCGCTGCTGTTTCAGGACGACTACCGCGCCGCCGAGCGCGCCTTCTCGCTGCTCACCCAGGTGGTGGGCCGCGCCGGCCGCGCCGAGACGCCGGGGGAGGCGATCATCGAGAGCTTTGTCCCCGACAACCGCGTCATCCAGCTCGCCCGCCAGCAGGACTACATCCGCTTCTATGAAAACGAAATCGCCTTCCGCCACGCTGCCGCCTACCCCCCCTACTGCGACATCTACCAGATCATCTGCTCGGCCGACGATCCCGGCACCGCGCAGCAGGCGGCAGAATTTTTCGCAAAAATTCTCCGGATGCACTTTGAAACGGAGCGAAATCATAGTATAATATTATTTCCAGCCATGCAGGCTCCCGTTTTTCAAATCAACGGAAAATACCGTTACCGCATCCTGCTCAAATGCCGCGACAGCGCCTTCATCCGCCGCGCCCTGCACGAAACCCTCTGCGCGCTGCAGGAGGAGAAGAGCTGCCGCTCGGCAAGTTGCAGCATTGATTTAAATCCCTATTCCATGAATTGACGGCGAAGTACACGCCGTATGGAGGTATGAAACATGGCCATTCGTAAAATTTTAAATGAGAGAACCGACAACACCACCCTGCGCCGCAAGTGTCGCGTCGTGGAGCAGGTGGATGACCGTATCCTGATGCTGCTCGACGATATGCTCGAAACCATGGTCGATGCCAACGGCGTCGGCCTCGCCGCCCCGCAGGTGGGTGTGCTGCGCCGTCTCGCCGTGGTGGATGTGGAGGACGGCACCGGGCCTTACTTCCTCATCAACCCCGAGATCATCGAGCGGGAAGGGGAGCAGGTCGGCCCGGAGGGCTGCCTCTCGGTCTCCCGCCTGAACGGCACCGTCACCCGGCCGATGAAGATCAAGGTCAAGGCGCTCGACCGCGAGGGCAAGGAGCGCATCTATGAGGCCGAAGGCTACCTGGCCCGCGCCATGTGCCATGAGATCGACCATCTCGACGGCATTCTCTTCATCGATGTCGCCGCCGACCTCTATGACCCTGATGACAAGGAGCGGGAGAAAAAGCCGCTCAAGGTGCGCGCCCGCAGAAAATAAGAGTCACAACCGGAGAGGAGAGGAACGTTTTGAGAATCGTATTTATGGGAACCCCCGATTTCGCGGTGCCCTCTCTCAGGGCGCTGCACGAGGCCGGCCACGAGATTGTCGGCGTCTTCACCCAGCCCGACAAGCCGGTGGGCAGAAAGCAGGTGCTGACGGCGCCGCCCGTCAAGCAGGAGGCGCTGGCACTCGGCCTGCCGGTCTACCAGCCCGAGACCTTCAAGAACAGAGCCTGTGAGCCGCTGCTCAAGGAGCTGGCCCCCGACCTGATCGCCGTGGTCGCCTACGGCAAGATCCTGCCCCGCCACGTCCGCGAGATCGCCCCCTACGGCTGCATCAACCTCCACGGTTCGCTGCTGCCCAAATACCGCGGCGCCGCCCCCATCCAGTGGTCGGTGATCAACGGCGACGAGGAGACCGGCGTCACCACCATGCACTTGGCCGCCGGCATCGACACCGGCGACATGATTGAGAGCGTCTCCACCCCCATCGGGGAGTACGAGACCTATGAGCAGCTCCACGACCGCCTCGCCGCCCTCGGCGCCCCCCTGCTGGTGGGCACGGTGGAAAAGTTGCTGGCCGGCACCGCCCCCCGCACCCCGCAAAATGAGGCCGACTCCTCCTATGCCCCGATGCTGGACAAGGAGATCGCCAGACTCGACTTTGAAAAGCCCGCCCGCACCCTCTCCAAGCTGATCTGCGGCACCAACCCCTGGCCGGTGGCGAACACCCTCTGGCAGGGCAAGCGCCTCAAGGTGTTTGAAGCTCGTCTCGGGGAGGAGACCGCCCTGCCCGCCGGCACCGCCGTCGGCACCGCCGAGGGCATCGCCGTCTCCTGTGGGGACGGCCGCAGCCTGCTGCTGACCGAGGTGCAGCTGGAGGGCAGTAAACGCATGAAGGCAAAAGACTTCCTCGCCGGCCACCCCACCGGGGACGGTCTGCTGCTGGGGGTCTGAGCCTCGTGCTTTCCACTTTCTGAAAGGAGAAACCATGTTTTATCACTATGAAGGCATCTGGCTGCTGCTGCCCGCGCTGCTGCTGACCTTCTACGCCCAGTTCAAGGTCAAATCCGCGTTCGCAAAGTACAGCAAAATCCGCCCGATGCGCCAGATGACGGGACGGCAGGCAGCCGAGATCATCCTGCGTGCCAACGGCATCCGCGATGTCGCCCTCTCCCACGTCGGCGGCAGCATGACTGACCACTACGACCCATCTTCCAACCTCATCCGCCTCTCGGATACAGTGGACAACGTCGCCTCGGTCGCCGCCATCGGGGTCGCCGCCCATGAGGCGGGCCACGCGGTGCAGTATGCCGAGGGCTATGCCCCCATCAAGCTGCGCATGGCCATCCTGCCGGTCTGCCAGATCGGCAGCCAGCTCTCGATGCCCCTGTTTGTCCTCGGCCTCATCATGTCATTTGACGCGCTGGTCACATTCGGTATCCTCCTCTTTTCCGCCACCGTGCTGTTCCAGCTGATCACCCTGCCGGTGGAGTTCAATGCCTCCAGACGCGCCGTCAAAGCCCTGGCCGCCACCGGGATTCTCACGGAAGAAGAGCTGAAGGGCACCCGCGCCGTGCTGAATGCCGCCGCACTCACCTATGTGGCCGCCATGCTGACGGCGATGCTCAACCTGCTTCGCCTGATGATGATCGCAGGGCGCCGCCGTGATTAGCGCCAGAGAAGCCGCCTGTCAGGCATTGATTCGTTACGACAGGAAGGGCACCTTCCCCTCGGTCACCTTAGAGGAGCTTTACCGCACCCACGAGATGGAGCGCAGAGAGCGCGCCCTCTCCGCCGAGCTCTGTCTCGGCACCCTGGAGCGGCTGCTGCCCCTCGACTACCACCTCGAGCGGCTCACCGGCCGCCCGATGAAAAAGCTCGACCCGCCGGTGCGCGCCATCCTGAGAATCTCCGCCTACCAGCTGCTCTGCCTCACAAAAATCCCCGAGCACGCCGCCGTCAACGAAGGGGTGCTGCTGGCGGGACGGATGTGCGCCAGGGCCAAGGGCTTTGTCAACGGGGTGCTGCGCAGCCTGGTGCGGGAGAAAAGCCGCCTCACCCTGCCGGAGGGGGACGACGAAACCGCCCTTTCGCTGCGTCACTCCATCGGCTTACCGCTGGTGCGCCTGCTGATGGAGCAATACCCCAAAGAACACCGCCGCCTCCTGCAAGGGCTGGACAGCGGCGCGCCGCTGACCCTCTTTGTCAACCACGCCGTCTCCGACCCTGAGGAGGTGGCCCGCCTCACCGGCGCCGCACCCACCGCCACCCCCGGCTGCCTCCTGTTGCCGGGCGGCGAGGTGACGGCGCTGCCCGGCTTTTCCGAGGGCGACTTCTTCATCGTCGGTCGCAGCTCGGCCTTTGCCGTACAGGCGGCCGCGCCGAAAGGAGGGGAGACGGTAATCGACCTCTGCGCCGCTCCCGGCGGCAAGAGCTTCCTCGCCGCCTCGCTGATGAAGGGCAGAGGAGAGGTGCTCGCCTTCGACCTCACCGAGCGCAAGGTGGAGCTCATCCGCCAGAGCACCCGCCGCCTGGGGCTGACAAACGTCACCGCCGCCCGCGCCGATGCCACGGTATTAAGCCCCCTGCTCCGTGAAAAGGGCGATCTGGTACTCTGCGACGTGCCCTGCTCCGCCATCGGCACGCTGCACAAACAGCCCGAAGTGCGCTATAAAGACCCCGCCGACTTCAAGGACCTTCCCACCCTCCAGCTGGCCATCCTGCGAAACGCCGCCCAATATGTCCGCCCCGGCGGACGTCTGCTCTATACCACCTGCACCCTCAACCGGGCAGAGAACTTCGGCGTGGTCTCCGCGTTTCTCAAGGAGCATCCGCAGTTTACGGTCCGCCCCGTCGCCGCCCTCGCCGCAGAGCAGGGGATCGAGGGGATGGAGGAAGAGGACACCTTTACCGTCTGGCCCCGGGAGGAGCTGGATGGATTCTACATCGCTTTGCTGGACAAGAAGGAGTGAAGCAGTTGCAAACGAATCAGGAAGCCCCCGTCGATCTGCGCAGTCTGCTGCCGGAGGAGCTGAAAACTCTGATGAAGGAGCTGGGTCAGCCGGCATTTCGCGCCGAGCAGATCTTCTCCTGGTGCGCCAGGGGTGCGGGACTGGAGGAGATGAGCAATCTCCCCAAGGATCTGCGCCAGCGCCTCGCGGAGATGGCCGTGCTGCACAAGCCGGAGATCTTAAAAAAGCAGGTCAGCCGCGACGGGACCATCAAATATCTCTTTTCCCTGCGCGACGGCAACGCCGTCGAAAGCGTCCTCATGCGCTATCGCCACGGCACCTCGCTTTGCATTTCCAGCCAGGTCGGCTGCCGCATGGGCTGCACCTTCTGCGCCTCCACCATCGGCGGCCTGGTGCGCAGCCTCACGGCGGGGGAGATGCTCGAGCAGGTGATCTTCGCAGGGCTGGACAGCGGCGAGCGGATCGACAGTCTGGTGCTGATGGGCATCGGCGAACCGCTCGACAACTACGACAACGTCATCCGCTTTATTCAGCTCGTCAGCCACGAAAAGGGCTTAAACCTCGGCAAGCGGCATATCTCGCTGTCCACCTGCGGCGTTGTCCCCGGCATCGAGCGGCTGGCGGGAGAGGGCCTGCCCATCACCCTCTCCATCTCGCTGCACGCGCCCAACAACGCCCTGCGCTCGGCCATGATGCCGGTCAACCGCACCTACCCCATCGAGCAGCTGATGAGAGCCGCCCGCCGCTTTGCCAAAGAGACCGGCCGCAAGGTCTACATTGAATACACCATGATCGCAGGGCAAAACGACAGTCCTGCCCACGCCAGGGAGCTGGCTGCCCTGCTGCGCGGGATGCTCTGCCATGTCAACCTGATCCCCTTGAACCCCGTGGAGGGCAAGCGCCAGAAAAGTGCCGACACGTCGGCCATGGCCCGCTTTGCCGAGGTGCTCAAAGACTGTGGCGTCACCTCCACGGTGCGCCGCAAGCTGGGGGACGATATCGACGCCGCCTGCGGCCAGCTGCGCCGCAGCAGCACCAAGAAGGAGACGCTTTGATGATCATCGAGGGAAGAAGTCACATCGGCCTGGTCAGACAGGCCAATCAGGACGCCTTTGACAGCTTCGCCCTGCCCGGCGGGGCCTGCTTTGCCATCGTCTGCGACGGCATGGGCGGCCCCGGCGGCGGCGAGGTGGCAAGCTCCGTGACGGTGGAGCAGGTCAGCCGCCGCATCCGCGAGGGCTACAGTGAGGGCATCGGGGAAGACGATCTGCTGCGACTGGTGCGCACTGCCTTGGAGGAGGCCAGCGCCCTGGTCTACGAACGCTCCCGCCAGGACGAGGCCCTGTTCGGCATGGGCACCACCGCCGTGCTGGCGCTGGTGACCGGCCAGCGCGCTTACCTTGCCAACGTCGGCGACAGCAGAGCCTACCTCTTCTCCCGCAGCTCCACCGGCGAGCAGCGCCTGCGCCAGATCTCCCGCGACCACTCGGTTGTCCAGGAGCTGATCGACGGCGGCAGCATCACCACCGAGGAGGCCCGCACCCACCCCAAGCGCAACATCATCACCCGCGCCCTCGGCACCCAGACCGGGGTGTCGGCCGATTTCTTCAAGGTGGCCATCTACCCCGGTGAGCGCCTGCTGCTCTGCAGCGACGGGCTGACCAACATGGTCACCGAAGCCGGGATCTACTCGATTCTCTCCCGGGAGCCGGATAACGCGGCCGCCGCCGACCGTCTCATCGAGGCGGCCCTCGAAGCCGGCGCCACCGACAATGTCACCGCCCTGCTCATCACCCATCAGGAGGCGACGAAATGGGAAACCTGACCGGGAAGCTGATCGACGGGCGGTATCGGATTCAGGGTGTCATCGGCATGGGCGGCATGGCCATCGTCTACCGCGCCACCGACATTCAGAGCGGCGCAGTGGTGGCGATCAAGGTGCTCAAGCAGGAGTTCCTCGCCGACCGCCAGTTCCGCCTGCGCTTTGAAAACGAGTCCCGCGCCGTCTCCATCCTCAACCACCCCAATATCGTCAAGGTCTACGATGTGGGGCTGGGGGAGGATCTCTACTATATCGTCATGGAGTATCTGGACGGCATCACCTTAAAGCAGTATATCCGCCAGCAGGGGAGTCTCGGCTGGCGTGAGACCCTCTATTTCCTCACCCAGATCTTAAGCGCCCTCGACCACGCCCATGAAAAGGGCATCGTCCACCGCGACATCAAGCCGCAGAACATCATGCTGCTCTCGGACGGTTCCATCAAGGTCATGGACTTCGGCATCGCCCGCTTTTCCAGCACCAACACCAACACCATGACCGACAAGGCCATCGGCTCCGTCCACTATATCAGCCCCGAGCAGGTCTCCGCCGACCGCATCGACCGCCGCTCGGACATCTACTCCCTCGGCGTCACCCTCTATGAAATGCTGACGGGGGAGCTGCCGTTTGACGCGGAGAACCCCGTCTCGGTGGCCCTGATGCAGATCCAGCTCGACCCCCAGCCGCCGACCAAAAAGAACCCCGACATCCCTGAGGGCCTGGAGGAGATCATCTTAAAATGCATGGCCAAGGAGCCGGATGACCGCTACCCCACCGCCGACGCTCTGATGAGCGATGTCGAGCGGTTTAAGCAAAATCCCAGCATCCGCTTTGAGTACAAGTATCTCGCCGATGATAAGCCGACCAAGTATATGGACGCCATCCGCGTCGCCAAGGACGAGGAGGACTTTGAAAACGAGTCCTCCCGCCGCCGCTACCTCGGCGGCATGGCCGGCATCATGGGCCTGGTGGCGCTGGCCTGCGCCGCTCTGGTACTCTTTGTCATTCGCCCCTGGGACAGAGGGGAGACGCTCAAGGATGTCACCGTCCCGCGGCTGGTGGGCCAGTCGCTGGAGGCGGTGCTGCAAAACCGCGTCTGGCAGGAGGATTTCGTCATCATCGAAGGCCAGGCGCAGTACAACGAGGAGTACGACAAGGGCAAGATCTTCCACCAGTCTCCCGCCGCCGGCATGGTGGTCAAGGAGGGGGCGGAGATCAAGGTGCAGGTCAGCCTCGGCCGCAAGTCCTTTGTCATGCCGGACTTTGCAAACGGCAACGTGCGCACGGCGGAGGTGGAGCTGACCCGCCTCGGTGCCGTCAGCAGGATTGAATACGAGTTCAGCGAGGAGATCGCCGCCGATCATCTGATCCGCACCATCCCCGCCGCCGGAGATACGGTCTCTGCCGGGGAAACGGTCACCCTTTATGTCAGCCTCGGCAAAGAGCTGGCGCTGGTGCCGGTGCCGCCGCTTACGGGGATGGAGCAGGACGCCGCCGCCGCTCTGCTGGAGCAGGCGGGCCTCACCATGATTGCCACTCCCGTGGACAGCGATAAGCCGAAGGGCGAGGTGCTGTCTCAGTCCCCCGAAGCGGGCGGCGAAGCCGAGGAGGGCAGCGCCGTGACGGTGGAGGTCAGCAACGGCGCCCAGGCGCCCTTGGAAAAAGAGATCACCGTTTCCTTCCCCATGGCACCCGACGTGGTGACGCTGGTCATCCGTCAGGACGGGGAAGTGGTGCATGAAAAGCAGTATGAGACCCGTCAGCGCTCGGTGCGGCTGATGCTGCGCGGGCGGGGTCTTCAGATCGTGGAGGTTTATATCAATGGGGTTTTACAGGAATCAGGCTATGTCGACTTTGACGCCTAGCCGCAGCACCCCCGCTGCCGGAGGTGTCCCATGCTGAGCGGACTGATCCGAAAGGGCATCGGCGGCTTCTACTATGTCGACACTCCTCAGGGCATCTACGCCAGCAAGGCGCGCGGCCTCTTTCGCAAGAAGGGCCAGTCTCCGCTGGTGGGCGACCGGGTGGAGATCGAGGTCACCCACGAGGGGGACCGAGAGGCCTATATCAAGTCGATCGCCCCCCGCCGCAACGCCCTCATCCGCCCGCCGGTGGCCAATCTGGAACGGCTGTTCATCGTCTCCGCCTGCCGCAACCCCCAGCCCTCTGCGCTGATGATCGACAAGCTGATCGCCATCTGCGAGAAAAAGGAGATCGACCCCGTCGTCGTCTTCAACAAGTGCGACCTGGGGCCGGAGGAGGAGCTTTGCGCCCTCTACCGCAGGGCGGGCTTTGCCGTGGTCATGACCTCGGCGGAGCAAAACGAGGGCATCGAGGAGCTGGCCGCCCTCATTGAGGGCAAGCTGTGCGCCTTTGCCGGGCACTCCGGCGTCGGCAAATCGAGCCTCTTAAACCGCCTCAACCCCCAGGCGCTGGCCGAGGTCGGCGACCTCTCCGCCCGCCTCGAGCGCGGCAAACACACCACCCGCCACGTCGAGATCTTCACCTGCGCCGGCGGCTATCTTGCCGACACCCCCGGCTTTGGTGACATCTCCTTTGAACGCTTCGAGCCGGTCTACAAGGAGGAGCTGCCCGACTGCTTCCGCGAGTTCGCCCCCTACCTCGGGCAGTGCCGCTTCGCCGGCTGTGTTCACGACAAGGAGCCCGACTGCGCCGTCAAGGCTGCGGTGGCGTCGGGTGAGATTGCGAAAAGCCGCCATCAGAGCTATCTTTCGATGCTCGACGATGTGCGCGACATCAAGGAGTGGGAAAAATGACAAACAATCCCTCAAACAGCCCCTCAATCTGGCCGCCCCTCAGCGACGGCCCGGTCTGCGTGATTCTGGGCGCCATGCCCATCACCCCTGAGGAGGGACAGGACATCGCCTCGATCGCCGACCGCTTTCTGATCTGCGCCGACGCCGGCGTGGACAACGCCCGCCGCCACGGCCTGACAGCCGACCTCGTCCTCGGCGACTTCGACTCCCTCGAGGGCGGCGCCGCCGCGGCAGGGGAGGGGGCGCTCACCTATGCCGTGGAAAAGGACGATACCGACACGATGCTCTGTGTCAAAGAGGGCCTTGCCCGCGGATATCGACGCTTTCTGATGTACGGCGCCCTGGGCGGCCGCCTGGACCACACCGTTGCCAACATCACCGCCCTGCGCTACTTACTCGACCAGGATGCCGAAGGCTGGCTCATGAGCCATGACAACCTCGTCACCATGCTGCAAAACGGCACCAGAGTCTATGACCGCGACGACCGCTACCCCCATTTCTCCGTCTTCAGCTACAACAAGGAGGCCCACGGCGTGGTGATCAAGGGCGGCAAGTACGAGTCGCAGGGTGTCGGCGAGGCCCACGAAGAGGCGGGCGGGGGACACTCCCTTGTCAACAGCTTTCCGCTCGGTGTCAGCAACTCGATCGTCAGGGATCAGCTGGAACTGCGGGTGCGCGACGGCGTGCTGCTGGTCATCCGCGCCCGTTAGCGCCTGTTCGCCGGGCAGTGGAGGTTCCTCTGCCCTGAAAAGCCCTCGTCGGAAAAAATGCCATTTTGCACGCATCGACTCTACGCATCGACTCTACGCATCATGAAGGAGGAACTCCATGAGCATCGCAGCCACCGTATCCTTTCCCGGCCTCGGCCTCGGGCCGTTTGAACTCAACCGCGTCGCCTTCACCATCTTCGGCAAGGAGGTCTACTGGTACGGCGTTATCATCGCCACCGGCTTTTTTCTCGGCGTCTCACTCGCCCTCAAGCTGGCGGAGTTAAACGGCCTCGACCCGGACAAGATCTTCAACGTCGTCCTCATCACCGCCCCCGTCGCCATCGTCGGTGCCAGGGTCTACTATGTCATGACCACCCTCGAGCGGTACGACAGTTTTTACGAGATGATCGCCATCTGGAACGGCGGTATCGCCATCTACGGCGCCGTGCTCGCCGGCATGGCCTGCATCGCCGTGCTGTGCAAGCTGTGGAAGCTGCCGCTCCTCAAGGTGCTGGACATCGCCGCCCCCGCCGTCATTTTGGGACAGGGCATCGGCCGCTGGGGCAACTTTGTCAACCGCGAGGCGTTCGGCGGCCCCACCCGCAACCTCTTTCGCATGGAGCTGATCATCGACGGGGTGCCCAACGCCGTCCACCCCACCTTTCTCTATGAGTCGGTGTGGGATCTCGTCGGCTGTGCCCTGCTGGTCTGGATCTTCTTCCATAAGAAGGCGGACGGGCAGACCACCTACGGCTACTTCCTCTGGTACGGCATCGGCCGCTTCTTCATTGAGGGACTCAGGACCGACAGTCTCTATGTCGGCACCTTCCGCATCTCCCAGCTGGTGAGCCTGGCCCTCATCGCCGTCGCCCTGGTCGGCTTTGCCCGGATCCGCAAGAATCGGAAAAACGCCGTCCCCGCCGTCCCGCAGCCCGCCGAAGGGCCGTCTTTGTCCGACAACGACACCGCACCCCTGGCGGAAATGCCATCGACCGACGATGTCGGCGATGTCTTTGAAGCCCTCGACGAGACTGCCCATGAGTCATAACCGAAAAAGCAGGGCAGGGGAGACCCTCACCGGCATCGCTCTCGGCCTTGCCCTGCTGCTCACAGCCACCGCCCTGGCCCTCGCCCTGCTGCACAGCTGCGACCTCCTCTACCGGATCGACTTAAAAGCCTTCAACCTGCCCCGCCGTACCGGTCTTTCCGAAGAGGTCATTCTCCGCAACTACCATGCGATGATGCGATTCCTCTCCCCCTTCTCCACCGCCCCCTTCGCCCTCCCCGACCTCACCTGGTCGGCGGAAGGGGCGATCCACTTTGAGGACTGCCGCCGCCTCTTTCGCCTTTTCTACCTGCTCGGCGCCGCCGGCCTCGCACTGACCGTCTGGCTTCGCCGCAGACAGGGCAAGGCGGGCTTCTCCCGCCGCACCCTTCTCACCGCCGCCGCCACCCTCGCAGGCGCCCTGCTGATCGCCCTCGCGGCGCTGCTCATCGACCCCGCAAGGGCCTTCATCCTCTTTCACGAGCTGCTGTTTACCAACGACTACTGGGTGTTCTCGGCGGCCAGGGACCCCATCATCCTGCTGCTGCCCGAACCATTCTTCTACCACTGCGGTGCCGTCTTCGCCCTCTTCTGGGGACTCACCCTCGCCGCCCTGCTGCTGTTGTCGCGCAACAAGAAAGGAACCTGAAATGAAAAAGCACCTCCCCACCCTGATCGCCCTGGTTGCCTGTCTGATGGCGGCGGTCAGCCTGATCCATGTCGCCGACCTGCGCGAGCAGGTGTGCAGCCTTCGCCACGAGCTCGACCAGCAAGATTCCAATCTCCGAAATGAGTTCTCCTCCTTTCGGATGAGCGTCAACGACCGCCTTGAGCAGCAGGCCAGCCTGCTCAGCGATTTCT
>JAFQKL010000249.1 GCA_017396965.1 Clostridia bacterium | reverse complement strand
GGGTGGGTGGGCGCTGTGAGGTCGGAGCGTCGGGATGGGCTTTTGTCGTTGTTTTCGGGAAGGGTGTGGTCTTGTTGGGGGTTGGTGGGGTGACGTGGGAGCCAACCGCGTCGCGCTGACATAAAGTATACTCCCGGAGTTTTGGTGCCTGCTGTGGTGCAGACATGGGGCGATGCCACAGAGTGGCTATCGCCCCTCTTTCCATTATGGGGTGTGAGAGGTCCGGCCTGTCAAGGGCCGGGTAGTATTTTTTCCCTCGCGGGGGATCGGGAAAAAATCTCCACCCTTAAACCCTTGACAGACCTGGCTTTTCGCGTCTGTTTGGACGCGGTGCAGAGAGCCGGTCTTCCGCGTCTTTTTTTCAGGCCAAGTGTCGGGCCGAGTGTCAGACCAAGTGTCCTGCCGAGTGTCATGCCGAAGGAAGGGCCACCGCCCCGCGCACCCCCCGTCCCCCTTATACAACCCAAGCTTCCCTCCCCAAAACCCCCGCCTTCCCTTCTCTTTTCTATTGACAAACGCGGGAAATGGTCTTATGATGAAGTCAGCCAAAGTCATGTCGGCGGCATCCCGCCGACAAGGGGGGATTCCATGGAACAGGCAAAAATTGTCCTCACGCAAATGCTCATTCTGTTCGGCACCATGCTGGTGGGCTACCTGGCGCTGCGCACCGGCTTCCTGCCGGCCTCGCTCAAGGATGCGCTGCCCGAATATGTCACCCGTCTCGCCATGCCGGCGGCCATCCTCGCAAGTATCCTCAAGGTGGACCGGGCGCTGCTGGCCTCCTCCGGCATCGTCGTCGCCGCCTGCCTCGCGGGGCTGGTGGTCAACCTGCTGCTCGGCCGCTTGACCGCCGCCGCCTTTCGCCTCAAGGGCGACCGGGTGAACACCCACCTGATGTGCAATATGTTCTCCAACACCACCTTCTTAGGGCTGCCGCTGCTGACGGCGCTGGTGCCGGAGGGGGTGTTCTGCATCCCCATCTACAGCCTCACCTGCAACGTGGTGCTGTACACCGTCGGCGTCGGGCTCTACACGGCGCGCGACCGCGCTCCCGCCAAAAGCGGCGGCGCGGGGCTTGTGAAGCGGCTGCTCAACCCCGTCACCGCCACCACCCTGCTGGGCCTTGCGCTGGTGCTGCTCAACATCCGCCTGCCCGACCTTGTCCTTCGCATTGTGGACAGCATCGGCTCCACCTCCTCCCCCCTCTCGATGATCTACATCGGCGCCATTTTGACCGATATGGACATCGCCGCCGCCCTGCGCCGCACCTCGATTCTCCTCTCCTCCCCCCTGCGCCTCGTGCTGATGCCGCTGGCGGCCTTCCTCGTGCTGCGCGCCGCAGGCGTGTCGCCGCTGGTCACCGAGACGCTGACCATCCTCTTCGCCCTGCCCTGTCAGGTGTCCATCTCGATGCTGGCCAGAACCGGGGGATCTGATTATGTTTATGTGACGGAATATGTGCTGCTCTCCACCCTGCTCTCGATTCTCACCATCCCGCTTGTCACCACGCTGATGGCACTGCTGTAAGGCAGGGCCGGGAAGGAAGTGATCCGTCGTGATTTTCTATCAGCCGCCGACGCTGGACGACGGCGTGATCGCCCTCTGTCTCGACGCCTGCGTCCCCATGAAGGGGACGGCCTGGGCGCCCTCCTATCAGTTCTATCTCTACCCCGTCGACACCCTGGGGCCGGACGGCCGCCCCGAGCGCCGCGGCGGACGCGCCCCCGAACCGCTCGGCCACATCCACCTGCGGGTGGGGATGAATGACAACATCTATTATGGCGGCCACATCGGCTACGGCGTCCGCGAGCCCTACCGCGGCCACGGCTACGCCCGCCGCGCCTGCCTCCTCGTCGCCCCCTTCGCCCGCTTTCTGGGGCACGACGAGCTGGTGATCACGACCACGCCGGACAATCTCGCCAGCCTGCGCACCATCGAGGGGCTGGGGGCGGAGTTTATGGGCAACGTGGATGTGCCGCGCTATCACGATCTCTACAAGCGGGGGGACCGGGTGATCTCCCGCTTTGTGTGGGACATCTCCAAAATCGAGCCGCTGCGGGATCTGCTGCGGCGGTGAAGAAGGGGATGCGGGATGAGCGGCGGCGGAGAGGCCGGGGACTGAGACGTTCGCTGACTAAAGAAGCCGGGGCTGTATGCCCCGGCTTTGTGTTGTCTTTTGGGGTGTTTGCCGCTGCGGCGGTGGTTGGGGACGGGTGAGGCTTGTGCGTCTTTGGCGGGCTTTTTCTGAAACCAACGCGTTAAGCTTGCCCGTCGCACCCCGGCTCCCTCTCCGAGGGAGCTGTCAGCGAAGCTGACTGAGGGAGTCCGCGCAGGCTTCGCCCACCCTGCAGCACCCGAACCAACACACCAAGCCCGCCCATGCGGGTGCGGCTTCGCCCATCGCAGAGCATCCGAACAGACGCAGAAAGTCAGGTCTGTCAAGGGCTCTGAGGGTGGAGATTTTTTCCCGATCCCCCGCGAGGGAAAAAATACTACCCGTCCCTTGACAGACCGGGC
>JAFQKL010000248.1 GCA_017396965.1 Clostridia bacterium | reverse complement strand
TGATCGAGGCCGGCCGCTCGGTCAAGGCGGGCGAGCTGCTGATCACCATCAAGTAAACACCGCTTTTCCGGATTACAGCAATAAAAACCCGGCAGAGGGCAACCGCCTTCTGCCGGGTTTTCCTGTCAACGGTCAGAACACGATCCCCGGTCGCCGTCCGCGGGCGGGGAAATTCCCCGCCCGAATCGCTCACTGCGCCACAATCCCCCGCTCCCTGTTCTCCACCGGCGCCCGCTCCAGTCGGTCGAGATGCTCCTTCACCGTCGCATAGTAAATGCGGAGAAACTTGTTGGCCGAGGCCATCATGTACACCCGGTACGGCTTCCCCTCGCTGCGCTTGCGGTTCATAAACTGATACACCGGCTCGTCCTCCGGCGAACAGAGCAAAATCACGCTCATCACCAAAAACAGCGTCCGCCGCAGCGAGGACGACCCCCGCTTGGAGATGCTGCGGCTTTTGACATCCACCGTGCCCGACTGATAGGCCGGCGCGTCGATCCCGGCAAAGGCCACCAGTGCCTTCTTGGAGTGAAAGCGGCGCACGTCGCCGATCTCCGCCATCAGCTGCGGCCCCAGAGTCGGCCCCACGCCGAACATCTCCATCACCACCGGGTACTCCGGCAGACGCGAGGCCAGCTGCAGCATCTCCTCTCTGAGCGCCGCCAGCGCCGCCGAGGTGGTGCGCAGCTGGGCCACCGCCTGCTCCACCAGCAGCCGCGCCGTGTCGGTCTTCGGCATCACGCCCAGGTGGCTGGAGGCCGAGGCGTGGACGGAAAGCGCCTTGTCTTCATTGAACTGATACCCGTGCTTGTCGCACCAGCGCCGGTAGCGCGCCACAAAAGCCCGCCGCGACAGGCGGCTCACACACTGCGAGTGCCAGAAGGTGGCGACAAAGTCCACCCACTTCTCGCTCCCGTCCGCCCGGGGCGGGCTGCCGAACAGGCGGTTGACGTTGGGGAAGGTGGTGTCGGTCAGGGAGATCAGGTTGTTTTTCATCATCGTCTGCAGCTTGGAGTGCTGCTGATACTGCCGGTAGCAGTTTTTGAGCAGAATTCTCGTGTCCTCCTCCGGCAGATAGCGGGGCAGGGCCGACCAGTGGTCGAGGCCGTAGTTGGCCAGCTTCACAGCGTCCTTCTTGTCGGTCTTGGCGCGGCGCAGGGTGTTGTTACTGTAGCTGTACACCAGCATGGCGTTGACCACCGAGACGTAAAAGCCGGCGTTGCACAGCAGCCAGGCCACCGGCATATGGTAGTTGCCGGTCGATTCCATCACAATGCGCACCACGCCCTCCAGCGCCTTCAGGCGGTCTGCCAGCTCGCGCAGCGCGGCGTCGGTGTGCGCCACCTCGTAGGGCGCGATCACCACCTCGCCGTGCGGCTTCATCACCGCCACCATGCTCTTTCCCTTGGAGACATCAATGCCGACACAATTCATCCTTTGCCCTCCCGCATCGTCGCTGGCGCTACAAGAGGAAGGGCTGACAGACTTTCTAGCGGACGTGGTAGCCCAAGGAGGAAATGGTCAGCCGATCCCCTTTTTTTTGTAGCGCCGTGGTAAAGGCGACAAACCGGACCGGCTGCCCGGATTTGTCGCATAGGAATATTGTAATGGATGGACGGGCGAATTACAATGGGAAAATGTCATTTTTTAAAGAAAGGTGATATTTTTTGTCGAATTATGATAATCGGAGCCGGATGAAGCTAAATCGTTTGCGGGCGCAAAATACAAAGGAATCCCCCGGAATGTCGAGAGAAACGGCACGGAGATTTGTTGTATAAAATCATTGAGCAATCCCGAATCTTCTTAATAACCGTAATGAAAGTAATTTACATTTCCCTTCTCGCGGGCGGAACTTCAAAGCTGCCCCCCGTTTTGCCCCGGCAGCGCGGGCGGGTGGGCCGGCGCTTGTCTTTTCCGGGAAAATATGCTATGCTTAAAGCAACATCAACCAGCAAAAGGAGGGACCCTATGGGCCGGGGATTGAAACCGGATCACTACTTTCCCAATGTCTACGCCATCACGCCCGCCTTCCTGCAGCGGCGGGGGATCAGGGCCGTGATTCTCGATATCGACAACACCCTCGTCTTCTACCGCATCCACCGCCCCACCGAGCACAACCGCCGCTGGATCAGGAGTCTCAGAGAGGCCGGCATCGCCGTGGCCTTCGTCTCCAACGGCTACCGCGAGCGGGTGGAGGAATATAACCGCGAGTTCGGCTTTTACTACTCCTTCAAATCCCAAAAGCCCCGCCCCGGCGGCTTCCTGCAGGCGGCGAAGGCGATGGGGGTGGAGCCGGCCGAGACGGCGGTGATCGGCGACCAGATTTATACCGACATCCTGGGCGGCAACCGCGCCGGGATGCTCACCTTACTGGTCGACCCCATCCACCCCGAGCCGTGGCTGCGCTTTCGCCTCAAGCGGGCGCTGGAGCGCCCCGTCACCCGCGCCCTGCGCTATTCGCAGACGGAGGATCAGCCATGACCGCCCGATTCGGCCCTGCCGGCAGCGGCGACGCCTTTGCCGCCGCGGGCTACAAGTCGGCCCTGCAGGTGCCGGGCTATCTCGCCGGCCTGGGGCTGACGGCCTACGAATACCAGTGCGGCCGCGGGGTGCGCATCAGCGAGGCCACCGCCCGCAAGCTGGGTGACAAGGCGAGGGAACACGGCATCACCCTCTCCCTCCACGCCCCCTACTACATCTCCCTCTCCTCTCTGGAAGCGGAAAAGAGAGACAACAGCATCACCTACCTGCTCGACTCCGCCCGCGCCGCCGACTGGATGGGCGCCCGCCGGGTGATTCTGCACAGCGGCTCCTGCGGCAAGCAGTCCCGCGAGCAGGCGCTCGAGCTGGCGGTGGACACCCTCTCCCGCGCCCGGACTGCGCTGGATGAGGCGGGGTTTGCCCACATCGTCCTCTGCCCTGAGGTGATGGGCAAGATCAACCAGCTCGGCACCTTAGAGGAGGTGCTGACCCTCTGCGAGATCGACTCCCGCAACCTCCCCTGCATTGACTTCGGCCACCTAAACGCCCGCACCGGGGGCGCCCTCACCGGCCGCGCAGCCTTTGCCGCGGTGCTGGATCAGGTGACGGCCCGCCTCGGCCCTGAGCGGGGGCAGAGCTTCCACAGCCATTTCTCGATGATTGAATACACCGCGGGCGGCGAAACACGCCACCTCACCTTTGAAG
>JAFQKL010000247.1 GCA_017396965.1 Clostridia bacterium | reverse complement strand
GTCCCTCCGCAAAAACACTGTCCCTCCGAAAAGCCGCTACCCCTCCGCAAAGACGATCCCCAGCTCCCCGCAGAGGCTGCGGCAGCGTGCTTCAAACTGACCGCGGACGGCGGCGGGGTCGCGGGTGTCCGTGTCGGGGCGGCTTTTGAGGGTGGCGTCCCGCACCGGGATCTCGACGTCGTGGCGCAGCACCGAAAACTCATGGTGCAGCATGGCGTCGTCAATGGCGCGGACGGCATCGCGCTCCCCGTCCTCCAGATCGTCCAGCCCGAAGGCGGCGAGGACGGCGGCGTCGATGCGGCGCTCCAGGGCCTGATAGTCGGGCAGCAGCACCTTGACGGGGCGGATCAGGTCGCTGAGATAGGCCTCCCCCGCGTCGTGCAGCAGGGCGGCGAGGCGGGTGCGGGGCGGCAGGCGGCGGGCGGCGGCCTCCGCCTCACAGTTGAGGCTGTGCTGGGCGACCGAGTAAAAGCGCAGGAAATGGCCGCCGGCACGGCACTGCAGGCTTAAGGCGTGGGCGATGTCCTTTAAGCAGACATCGGCGGCCGAGAAGGTGAGCAGGTCGATTTTGCGCCCGCTCACCGGGTTCATCACACTGGCGCGGGGCGGGGCGTCGGCCGCGGGGAGGGCCGTCATTCGGCGGCCTCTTCCCCGGACTCCTCGGCGGGGGTGAAGGGGTTCTCCTTGGCGTAGTGCTGCTTGAGGGAGGCGAGCACGTCCTCGTCGATCACCAGCTCGTTCTCCTCCTTGTACGCCTCGATGGCGGCGATCAGCTGATCCTCGGTGAGGGTGGTGGCGATGGTGTTGCCGACGGTGTCCGCAGTGCCGGTGTAGCCGTAGTAGGTGGCTTCCAGATCCTGCTGACGCAGGGGGAAACGCTTGATGATGTGGTAGCCGTGGGAGCCGAGCACCAGCTCGTACTCGTCGACATCGAGGGTGAAGGAGGTGGCGAGGAAGGCGGTGTCGAAGGCGACGTTCTGGTCGATGACGTAGCCGTCGGGGGTGGCGACCATGCCGGGATCCTGGCCGTATTCCTTCATCAGCGCATCGAAGTCCTCACCGGCATCCAGCCGGGCGACAAGGTCGTTGGCCTGGTTCATGGCGGCGGTGATGCCGGCCTCATCGAGGGTGGCGCCGCTGTCGTCCGAGGTCTTGATGAGGATGTGCTTGACGCGGATGAACGACTCCTGAGCCGCCTCCCAGATGGCCTCATCAGTGGCGGCGCCCTCGGCGGCGAGGGACTCGTTTAAGAGGTCGATGCGGCGGTAGGCGCGCAGGTTCTCGCGGAAGTAGTCAAGGCTCATGCCGGCCTGCTCCACGGCGGCGGCGAAGGCCAGCTCTCCGCCGTAGAGGGAAATATACTGGTTGATCTCGGCCTCAATGTCGGCCTCGTCTTCCTCGGTGAGCTTGAGGCCGCGCTGGTCGAAGAGGGTGTTGATCACGGCCTGGGTGGAGGCTAAGTCAAGGGCGTAGTTGACGATCTCCTCCTCATAGGTGCCGCTGCCCTCCTCCATCGTCTCGTCCTTGAAGGAGTCGAAGGGGAGATTGCGCTGCTGAACGAAGCTGGTGACCATGCTGGCATAATAATAGTAGAAATCCTCCGAAGGGACGGAGGTTTCGCCGAGCGAAGCCACCGGGTTCTTGAAGGGCGAGCTGCTGCAGGCGGTGAGCGACAGGGCCAGAACGAGGGCCAGCGCCAGCGCCAGCGTCTTTTTGACGAAGTTCATGTGCATTCCTCCTGATGATGGGGGACCGCCGGGCAGGGGTCCCGTGGTGTGTGCGCCGGGCGGGTGTCCGGCGGGTTTGATCGCTTGTTCAATTATACTCTAAATGAGAGAGATTGTCCAGAGTGAATGACGGGGGGCGGCGCGGGGAGGAAGATGGACCTTCGCGGCGGCGTCGGCCCCTTGTCAGCGCCACCTTCCAGCCGTTATAATAGAGGCAGACGAACCACGCAAAGGAGGACCGCCCATGCCGTTCACCGCTCTGCTCGACCGTCAGCGCCGCCACTTCGCCTCCGGCGCCACTCTGCCGCTTGAGGCCCGTCAGGGCTATCTCGCCGCCCTGCGCGAAATGATCACCGACCACCAGACGCAGATGGCCGAAGCCCTGGCCGCCGACCTCGGCAAATCGCCGGCCGAGGCCCATCTCACCGAAACGGGGATGCTGCTTGCGGAGCTGACCCATCTGGAAAAGGCCCTGCCCCGCCTGCTGAAGCCGAAAAAGGCCGCCATTCCGGCGGTCCACCGGCCCGCCCGCGGCGAGGTGCGCCCCATGCCCTACGGCAGCACCCTCATCCTCAGCCCCTGGAACTACCCGCTGCTGCTCTCGCTGCAGCCGCTGATGGCGGCGCTGGCGGCGGGCAACACCGTGCTGCTCAAGCCCTCCGCCTACGCCCCCGCCAGCTCGGCGCTGCTCAAGGAAATGCTGGACAAGACCTTTGACCCCGACCTCGTCGCCGTCGTCGAGGGCGGCCGCGAGCAGAACGCCGCTCTGCTGGAGCAGCGCTATGACCTGATCTTCTTCACCGGCTCCCCCGCCGTCGGCCGGGTGGTGATGGAGCGCGCCGCAAAGCATCTCACGCCGGTGGTCCTCGAGCTGGGCGGAAAAAGCCCCGTCTATGTGGACAAGACCGCCGACCTCAAGGTGGCGGCGCGGCGGATCGTCTTCGGCAAGCTGATCAACGCCGGGCAGACCTGCGTCGCCCCCGACTATGTCCTCGCCCACCGCATGGTCAAGCGGGAGCTGACCGAGCTGCTGCTGCAGGAGCTGGCGCGGCAGGGCGGGCCGCGGTCGGGGCCGCTGCCGCATATTGTCAACGAGAAGCACGCCGAGCGCCTCAAGGGGCTGCTCGACGGCCAGCGCCTGCTCTGCGGCGGCCGCTGGCAGGGGCTGACCCTCTCGCCGACGCTGGTGGACGAGCCCGACCCCGCTTCGCCCTTGATGCAAGAGGAGATCTTCGGCCCCATCCTGCCGGTGCTGACGGTGAACGGCCGCGAGGAGGCGACGGCCTTCCTCCGCGCCCGCCCCGCGCCGCTGGCCTGCTATCTCTTCGGCCGCGAGAAGGCGCTGACGGGGATGGCGGAGGCGCTGCCCTTTGGCGGCGGCTGCCTCAACGACACCATTGTGCATCTGGCCTGCCCCGAGCTGCCGTTTGGCGGTGTCGGCGAGAGCGGCATGGGCCGCTATCACGGCGACGCCGGGTTCTGGGCCTTCTCCTATCCCAAATCGCTGCTGGTGCGCGGCGCGGGGCCGGACCTGCCGGTGCGCTACCGTCCGTACGGGAAATGGAAGGCGGCAGTGGTGAAGAAGGTGTTGAAGTAGCGCAGAGGCGCCGGGATCCACAGGGGAGAGGGTTCCTTTGGGGCGGCGAAGCGGTCCCCGCATGGGCGGGGCAGACTGTCGAAAAACCCCTGTATAAAAAATCAAAGAAAACCGTCTTGCCGGTTTTCTTCCTTATTCCGGGCGCGGGACCGGATGTCAGGGGCGCCGAAGGCGGGGAGACGGAAAATTTTTGTCCCGTCCCCCGCAAGGGACAAAAATTTTCTGTCGACCGTACCCTTGACAGGAGGGACACGGGTCATGCTGCTGCCGAAGGCAGGTG
>JAFQKL010000026.1 GCA_017396965.1 Clostridia bacterium | reverse complement strand
TCTTTCAGACGGGGGAACAGCGAATAGATCCAGTCGAGATCGGCGGTGAGATCGTCCTTTCGCGTGTAGGCGCCGATCTTTAAGTTTTCCAGCACCGTCAGGTCGGGGAAGACGCGGCGGCCCTCCGGTACCAGGGTGATGCCCTTCTTGACAATCTCGTCGGTGGGCAGCCCGGTCAGCTCGTCGCCCTGATAGCGAATCGAGCCTTCCGCCGCCTTGACCAGGCCGACGATGGAGCGCAGTGTCGTTGACTTGCCGGCGCCGTTGGCGCCGATCAGGGTGACGATCTCCCCCTCGTTGACGGTAAAGGAGATGCCCTTGACGGCCTCGATGCCGCCGTAGGAAACCTTTAAGTTATTGACCTCAAGCATCAGCATCCACCCCCAGATACGCCTCGATGACGCGCGGATTGTTTTGAATCTCTGCCGGCGTGCCGGCGGCGATGGTCTGGCCGAAGTCGAGCACATAGATGCGGTCGGAGATGTCCATGACCAGATCCATGTGGTGCTCGATCATCAGCACCGAAAGGGAGAAGCGGCTGCGGATGTCGCGGATGAAGTCGGTCAGCTCCACCGTCTCCTGCGGGTTCATGCCGGCGGCCGGCTCGTCTAAGAGCAGCAGCGTCGGATTGGTGGCGAGGGCGCGGGCGATCTCCAGCTTGCGCTGCAGACCGTAGGGCAGCGAGGCGCAGGGCTCGTTGCGGACGTGGTCGAGGCCGAGCAGCTGCAGCAGCTCGTCCGCCCGCTCGCGCATCGCCTTCTCCTCCTTGTGGCCGATGCCGAGCACGGCGGAGAAGAGGCCGCTCTTGATGTGCAGATGCTGGCCGATTAAGATGTTTTCAAACACCGTCTGGGTTTTAAAGAGACGGATGTTCTGGAAGGTTCTCGCCATGCCCATGCGGGTGATGGCGTCGGCCTTTTTGCCGGTGATCTCGGTCTCCGCCTGCGGCGCCTCGCCGCTGCGGCCGGGGGCGAAGAAGACCTTGCCCTCGGTGGGGGTGTAGACCCCCGTAATCAGGTTGAAGGCCGTCGTCTTGCCGGCGCCATTGGGGCCGATGAGGGCGACGATCTCCCCCTCAAACACCTCGACATTGAGGTTGTTGACCGCCGTGACACCGCCGAACCGCATCGTCGCGGCCTCAGTGTGCAGCACGCGGCGGGCGGCTGTTGTCTCGCTCATTTATGCCGCCTCCTTTTTGTCGCCCTTCTTCTTGGGGCGGAAGATGTTGAACAGGCCCTCCCAGCTGAACTCTCTCGAGCCGAAGAAGCCCTGACGGTAGAAGAGGATGATCACCATCAGCAGCACCGAGAAGATGACCATGCGAAGGCCGGCGATCTCGGGCACCGTGATCGGGCCGAGGGAGAAGCCGGCATCCAGCCAGCGCAGCCACTCCTTGGCGGCGGTGATGACAAAGGCGGACACCACCGTACCCGTAATCGACCCCTGCCCGCCGAGGACGACGATGAGCAGAATGTCATAGGCCAGCGTAAAGCGGAAGAGGTTGGGGGTGATGGCGGAGACGACGCTCGCCATCAGGCCGCCGCCGATGCCGGCGATGAAGGAGCTTAAGATAAAGGACATCATCTTGTGCTTGAAGAGGTTGATGCCCATGGCCTCCGCCGCGATCTCGTCGTCACGAATGGCCTTGAAGGCGCGGCCGTAGCTGGAGTTGATCAGGCGCAGCATGAAGACCACCATCAGGGTGAGCACCGCGAAGCACCAGCGGATGTCAGCCGTCGGCGGGATGTTCTTGACACCCATGGCGCCGTTGGTGATGGTCTGCAGGTTTAAGAAGATGATGCGGATGATCTCGGCAAAGCCGAGGGTGGCGATGGCGAGGTAGTCGCCCTTGAGGCGCAGCACCGGGAAGCCGATGAAGAAGGACAGCACCGCCGCCGCCAGACCGCCCAGCAGCAGGGCGACGATAAAGGGCATATGAATCGCCCCCAGCCACTCCTCGATCGGCTCCAAGTAAAACACCCGCTCCTTGACCTCCGGCGTCATGGCGAACAGCGCCGTGACATAGGCGCCCACCGCCATAAAGCCGGCCTGGCCGAGGGAGAACATTCCCGTAAAGCCGTTGACCAGATTCATCGAGAGGCCGAGAATGGCATAGACCGCGCAGAGGTTCAAGACGCGGATCATGTAGTTGTCAATAAAGGGCAGCGCCCCCATCGAGATGAGCTGCACCATCACCGCCAGCAGCACGAGGCAGGCGATGGTGAGGATGCGGGGAAGCGAAAGCGATTTTTTCATCTGATCCACCTCCCTCAGACCTTGTCGACAAACGTCTCTCCGAACAGGCCGGTGGGCTTGAAGAGGAGGATGACGATCAAAATGATAAAGGCAAAGGCATCCTTATAGCCGGAGAGGGCGGAGAAACGCCAGACGATGAGGATCTCCATCACGCCCAGCAACATTCCGCCGACCACAGCGCCCTTGATGTTGCCGATGCCGCCGATGACCGCGGCGATAAAGCACTTGAGGCCGGGCATGACGCCGACAAAGGGCTGGATCTGGGGATATCTCTGCCCCCAGATGACAGCACCCACCGCCGCCAGGGCGGAGCCGATCAGGAAGGTCATGGAGATGGTCTTGTTGACGTTGATGCCCATCAGCCGCGCCGTCTCAAAGTCCTTGGAGGAGGCGCGCATGGCCATGCCGGTTTTGGTCTTGTTGATCAAAAAGAGCAGCGAGAAGAGCAGCACCAGCATGATGATCGGCGCATAGATCGCCAGCTTCATCACGCGCACCTCGCCGAAGGTGAGGATCTCCTGCATATCCCCCACCGCCGGGAAGGAGCGGGGCACGCCGGTGAACACCACCGTCGCCAGGTTCTCGAGCAGGTAGGAGACACCGATCGCCGAGATCAAAAGCGAGATGCGCGGCGCTTCGCGCAGCGGCTTGTAGGCCGACTTCTCGATGATCACGCCGAGCACCGCCGTCGCCACCACCACCAGCACAAGGGCGATGGGCCAGGGCAGGGAGAAGACGGTGATCGCGTAATAGCAGAAATACATCGACATCATGAAGATGTCGCAATGGGCGAAGTTGATGAGGCGCAGGATGCCATAGACCATCGTGTAGCCAATGGCCACCAGCGCGTAGAGGCAGCCGACGGTCACACCGTTGGCCAGCTGCTGCAGCAGTTGGGGGAAGGTAAATGTAAACATAAGCTTCGTCACTCAAATCTGTTTATGTCACCGATCTGGCGGACCGGTGCAAAGAAGGCGGAGGCCGCGCCATGTTCGGACAGCCAATTCGCCCCAAATCGGGGAAATTGCAACACAAAGTGTAATATTTCGATCTTTTACAACAGGAAGAAGGGGGATTCTTACGACACGGCGGGCGGCCGGGAAAACCCGACCGCCCGCGCGGCAAGCTGCCTGATTTGGAAGTTTTTTCTAAATCTGTTGCTGCTTACTCGACCACCACGGTGTCCACATAGGTGAACTTGCCGTCGGTGACGGTCTTGATGACGGCGGAGTTCTTGATGGCATCGCCGTTCTCGTCGAACTTGCAGGCACCGGTGACGCCGGTGATCTCGAGGGCGGCGAGGGCATCGCGGATGGCGGTACCGTCGGTGGAGCCGGCCTTCTCGATGGCGGCGACAGCGGCCATGTAGGCATCATAACCCAGCGCGGTGACGGCGCCCTTGGGCTGCTCGCCGTTGAACATCGCGGCATAGGCCTTGAGGAACTCCTCAGACTCGGCGGTGGGGGTGGCATTGGCATCGAAGAAGGTGGTGAAGCGGCAGGCTTCCACGGCGTCGCCGCCGACCTCGATCATGGCCTCGGTCTCCCAGGTGTCAGCACCGAGGAAGAGGATCTCGTTGTGGCCCAGCTCTCTGGCCTGCTTCATCATCAGGCCGGCCTCGGTGTAGCCGGAGGGGGCAAAGATGACGTCGGGGTTCTTGCTCATCACGTCGGAGATCTGAGCGGTGAAGTCCTGATCGCCCTTGTTGAACTTGGCCTCGGCGACGATGTTCTCCTCACCGAAAGCCTCCTTGAAGTACTTGTACAGACCGACGGCGTAGGCATCGGACACGTCGTAGATGACAGCGGCCTTGGCAGCGCCGAGGTTGGTCTTGGCATAGTTGGCCAGCAGGGTGCCCTGGAAGTCATCCAGGTAGCAGACGCGGAAGTAGTAGTCGTTGCCGAGGGTGACGTTGGGGTTGGTGCAGGAGGTGCCGATGGCGGGCACCTTGGCGGCCTCAAAGGTGGGGCCGGCGGCGATGGCAACGCTGGAGCCCCAGCTGCCGATCACAACATGAACCTTCTCGGAATCGACCAGACGAGCGGCGGCGGCCACGGCCTCGACGTCGTCAGACTTGTTGTCCACGGGGACCAGCTCGATCTTCTTGCCGAGCACTTCGCCCTTGACGGAGTGAGCAACCTGGATGCCCTCATACTCCATCTGACCGCCGGCGGCATTGGCGCCGGAGAGGGGCTCAAAGATACCGATGCGGATGACATCGTCGTTCGCGGCCTCGCCGCCGGCAGCATCGCCCTGGGTCTCGCCCTCGGCTTCGCCGCCTTCATCGCTGCTGGAGCAGCCGACCATCAGGGTCAGCATCATCAGCATGGCCAGAAGCAGTGCCAGAAAACGCTTCATGTGATTTGTTCCTCCTTAAAATGATAATGGAAATTCCGTGTCAGCGGAACATCTGTTTCCGCATGAAACACACATCCCGGTCATTATACCACTCCTCCCCCCTGATTGCAAGCCCTCTGACCAAAATTAGAACACATTTTTCAAACTTTTTCTTCCCCTCTCCTCCCCTTCCTTTACAACGCGGCGCAAAAGGAGTAAAATAAGGACAGAGGGCCTTGTCCCCTCTCCCGAACTCATGATTCTACCATTCTATAAGAAGGAGCCTTTTGCCATGAGAGATCTCTCCCTCTTACGCCGCAAAGCCGCCGAGCTGCGGCTGGACATCGTCAAGATGATCCACCTCGCCGCCTCCGGCCACCCCGGCGGCTCGCTTTCCATCGCCGAGCTGCTCACCGCCCTCTATCACGATGAGCTGCGCCACGACCCGCGCGCCCCGAAGGACCCGGCCCGCGACCGCTTTGTCCTCTCCAAGGGCCACACCGCGCCGGCGCTCTATGCCGTCCTCGCCCAGTGCGGCTATTTCGACCGCGAGGAGCTCTGGAAGCTGCGCCAGGTGGGCGCGATGCTGCAGGGCCATCCCGACCGGAAGGGCACCCCGGGTGTCGATATGTCCACCGGCTCGCTGGGGCTTGGCATCTCCGCCGCCTGCGGCATGGCCAAGGCCGCCAAAATGGCGGGGGACAACTACCGGGTGTACACCATTTTGGGCGACGGGGAGATCGAGGAGGGCCAGGTGTGGGAGGCCCTGATGTTCGCCGCCCACTATCAGCTCGACAATCTGGTCGTCATCATCGATGCCAACGGCCTGCAGATCGACGGGCGGGTGAAGGACGTGATGAACGTCGAGCCGATCGCCGACAAGCTGGCCGCCTTCGGCTTTGCCGTCTCGGCGGTGGACGGGCATGATTTTGAAGAGATCTTCTCCGCCTTCGACCTTGCCAAAATGACCAAAGACCGCCCCACCGCCATCATCGCCAAAACCGTCAAGGGCAAGGGCGTCTCCTTCATGGAGGACAACGCCTCCTGGCACGGCAGCGCGCCGAACGCCGAGCAGTACGAGCAGGCGCGGCAGGAGCTGGAGGCGGTGCTCGCCGCCATCGACGCTGAAATCGACGCTGAAACGGAGGGGAAATAAATGAAGGATCTCGGAAAGCAGGCCACCCGCGAGGCCTACGGTCTGGCGCTCAAGGAGCTGGGCGAGACGCACGACTTCTTCGTGCTGGATGCCGACCTCTCCAAGTCGACCAAGACGAACACCTTTGAAAAGGCGTTTCCCGATCGCTTTGTCAACTGCGGCATCGCCGAGGGCAACATGATGGGCGTGGCGGCCGGCATGGCCGCGGCGGGACACACCGTCTTCGCCTCCACCTTCGCCATGTTCGCCGCCGGCCGCGCCTACGACGCGGTGCGCAACGCCATCGGCTATCCGCACCTGAATGTCAAAATCGCCGCCACCCATGCCGGCCTCTCGGTGGGGGAGGACGGCGCCACCCACCAGTGCATCGAGGACCTCGCCCTCATGCGCGCAATCCCCGGCATGGTGGTCTGCTGCCCGTCGGACGGGGTGACCACCCGCGCCGCCGTCGCCGCCGCGCTGGCGCACGACGGGCCGGTGTACCTGCGCCTCGGCCGCCTCTCGGTGCCGACGCTGTATGAGGAAGGCACGCCGTTTTCCTTTGGCAAGGCGATTGTCTTAAAGGAAGGCAGCGATCTCACCATCGTCGCCTGCGGCCTGATGACCGCCCGCGCCCTCCTCGCCGCCGAGGCGCTGGAGGCGGAGGGCATCTCCGCCGCCGTGCTCGACTGCCACACCGTCAAGCCGCTGGACGCCGAAACCATCACCGCTTACGCCAAAAAGACCGGCGCCGTGGTGACGGCGGAGGAACACTCGATCCTCGGCGGTCTGGGCGGCGCCGTCGCCGAGCTGCTGAGTGAGACCTGCCCGGTGCCGCTCCGCCGCGTCGGCGTGCGCGACGTCTTCGGCAGCTCCGGCAAGGCCGAGGCGGTGCTGACCGCGTATGGGCTGACGGCGGAGGATGTCGCCGAAGCTGCGCGGGAGGTTTTGAAGGGGAAGTAAGGATTTTATCCGTTGTTTCTGTTCAAGCAGGTTTATAAAGGCCGCAGGGAAGTCCCTGCGGCCTTTTTTATGTTTCAGAATACGGGAACTTTTTCCCTGATTTTCCGTCAAAAAGAAAAAAGAGGCTCCGCCTCTCCGCCCATGAGAAGTCAGGAGGTTTCCGATGAATCCCAATCCATCCCACACCCCCTCTCGGAAAAAGCCCCGTGCGCTGCCTTCGCTGCTCGTTGCCCTGCTGCTGCTCGCCGCGCTCGGCGGCTGGCTCTCCCGGCAGTTCGGCGACCGCGGATCACAGGCCGATCCAAACGGCCCACTCTGCATCGAGATGGGCAACCCCGCCCACCCCTTGAGCGACGATCACTTCTCCTGCGACCCCGCCCATTACGGCTACACCGTCCTCCCCGCCGATGAGCGGCTGGCGCTGCTGCTCGAGGAGGATCCGCAGCGGGAGATCGCCGCCACCATCGTGTCCGACACGCCGCTCGACCCCGCCGCACTGCCCGCGGAGGCCGGTGCGCCGCACTGCCTCTATCTCCTCGACGACGCATGGCAGGTCGTGCCACTGCGGGTGGACGGCAGCGGGGCCTCGCTCCCCGATGCCGTCATCGCCTTTGACACCGTCGCCCCCGTCTCACAGCTGGCCAAGCTGCGCGCTTACGGACAGGTGGTGATGGTCGATCCGCACTGGATCGAGAACCCAGAGGAGTACCGCAGCAAGGTGGGCCGCCCGGTGCAATTCAAGAGCGCGCCCATCCCGCCCGATCTGGTGCTTGCCACGGTGCCAGAGATCCGCAGCGCGCCGGAGGCAGTGTTTTATGACAGCAGCCTGACGGGCGAGGCGGTCCCCATCGCCTTTGCCGAGGTGCAGGCGGGGAGAGGAATGAGCTGGGGCCTGACCTCGGCGGGCGAGCTGTACGTCTGGGGCAACAACGCCTTCGGGGCGGCGGCGCTGCAGCCCTGGGGGGATCCGCTTCGCAGGCCGGACGATTCTCTCCCCGTGGTGTGGCCGCACCGCGTGGCGACGGAACATCCCGTCATCGAGGCTTCGGTACACAGCAACGGCATCTGCCTCGCTCTGGATGCGTCAGGGAATGTCTATCGCTGGGGAACAACCTGGTTTGACCATGTGGACTGGGGCGGCAGCGGTCGGCTGTACCGCCACGAGCCGACCGCCGTCCCCCTGCCGGAGAAGGCGGTTCGTCTGCTCGATGGCGGCGGCAGCATCGGTGCCGTGGTCGGGGAGAGCGGCGCCGTGTACGTCTGGGGCTGGAACCGGCAAGGGCAGCTGGCGGACGGCACCACGGAGGAGCGCGACCTCCCGCAGAAGCTGGCGGTGGACGGCGTGACCGCCCTCTCGGCACGGAGCACCCATGTGCTTGCACTGACCGAAGCAGGGACGGTGCTCAGCTGGGGCGGCAACAACCACGGGGAGCTGGGCCGTCCGCCGGAAGAGGACACCCTCTGGGATGACCATGCCATGAGTCACGTCTCCCCCACCCCGCACACCGTCCCCCTGCCCGAGCGGGCGGTGCAGGTGGAAACCGGCTACGGCACGAGCTATGCGCTGGGGGCGAGCGGCGCGGTCTACAGCTGGGGCTGCAACGAAGTCGGCCAGCTGGGCCGCGCCTCCGGGGATGCCTCCGACCACCCCGCTCCCGCCGTAGTCCCCCTGCCGCAGAAGATCACCGCCATCCACGCGGGGGAGTCTTTCGCCATCGCCGTCGGGGCAGACGGCACTCTGTACGGCTGGGGGCAGGCGCTCGACGCCTTACCCGCCGGAGAGGCGGGGGCGGGTGAGCCCGTCCAGCCCGTCACCCGGCAGCCGGTTGCGCTGGCGACGGGGGAGCTGATTGCCGCCCTCAGCGTCGGCAGCGATCATGTCATCGCCCGCACCGCCAACGGCCGCCTGCTCGGCTGGGGCAGCAACATCGGCGGCATTCTCGGGGTCGGACAACCCGAACATCTGACCGAACCCGTCGAACTGCAGTTTCACACGGTGACCGTACCCGTTCCTGCACCGCCTGTCTCCTGAGCAAAAAACAGGCCCCGCATCCATCCGATGCGGGCCTTGGTTTGTATTGTCCCAATTACTCCCACTCGTTGCAGGGACTTATATCTTAAACAATTTTGTTTAGAAGATGTTGCACCTGCTGTTCTGATTATTTTGATTACCCATATTATCTTAGCTGTACGATGGATGCTTATCAAAATCTTATCAGTGGTGATAAACCACCATGGGAGGGGCAACACAGTTGTTTCGGGTGG
>JAFQKL010000246.1 GCA_017396965.1 Clostridia bacterium | reverse complement strand
GTGGTCAACGTGGGCGATGATGGCAATATTGCGAATGTTTTCCTGAGATACCATATAAAAAAGTCTCCTTTTGTGACGTGAAATAACATAACTACGCCTCGGTGTCGGGACAGGGCTTTTTCCCCGAACTTGCCGAGGCCAGTCTTTCTGTGACTGTGGTGCTGCGCCCCGACTCCACCGATTTTGCCGCACTCTCAGGTCTGCTTTCGCTGATGCCGGAGGCGATCCCGGTTGCCATGACCCTCCCCTCCGACCCCGCCGGTTCCGGTCGGCTGCGCGAAGTGCTTTCGCTGACGCAGGTGATCTGTCCGATGCCGTGACAGAGCGGAGCTGCACGGCAGGTTTCAGCGCCGCTGACTTGCTCCCGGCAGGCCCGACCGCACGGAAAGCGGATCAAGCTGCCGGCAAGGATGGCATGGCTTTCAGGCAGCCGGTCGCAGTCACCCTCACGAAACAAAAGGAGAGGATGCCGCTTGGGCGATCCTCTCCTTTTCTTTTGTGCGTGTTCATTTGTGCGTGGTTGTGTTGTGAACTCCACGGCTTCAACCGTAAGAGCAGTGTAAGCGCAGCGCTTCAGACGGAGAACTCCTTTCGGAGTTCGTCCAGCTTGTCGGGGTCTGAAAAAGAGACAAAAATCTCCTGCTCCCGTCCCAACGGTGCCAGGATACCGAGCAGCTTGGCATACAGAGCATCTCTTTCTTCCCGGCCTTCCATTCGGCCTTCCGCACGGCCTTCCCTGCGTCCCTCCACACGCCCCTCCATACGGCCCTGGTTAATCATACTTTGAGCAAACGTACACATACTTACATTCTCCTCTCCTCTGTGCTGACAGGCAGCGGCTTCATACGATGGATCCCCGGTCATGGCGGACAAAAGCATCCCCACTTCATACGGGTGATCCAGCGTCTGCGCGGACGGAGTGTAGCTGCCGCCCTTCTGAATCTGAGCGAAATAATCCGCGATGACGCGAAAGTCACTTTTCAGTCGTTCCAGCTGCTCCGGGGTGGAGTGCGCGACATCAATGATATTGAGGGTATAGTCATTGATATAAGGTTCCAGCTCTTTGGGATAGTTTGCGGCCAGGCACTCCTTGAGTGATTGCTTTGTCCTCCAGCGGTATGCCCCGAAGTTCAGGACAAAAGTGACAACCGGGTAAATCGGGGTTGCCTGTCCCTTTTCTCTCCTCGCATCATCACGCTCAATGACCTGAGATTTGTACACAGCCGCATCATACGAGATGACTCTCAGGGGCATGAGCTCGTCTTTGGCCGCTTGATTCTCCAAGCCAATCAAGGCCACGATGATGCCCCCGTCCGTCCAGAGTTTGGCGACATCTCTCTCCTGCGACCTGGCGCCCTGAAGCGCCTTGATCTGGGAAATCAAGCTTGTGTGCTGCAGCGAATCCTCCCGCACAACATCCTTCCCATCAAATACATAGGCATTGAGAATGTCGGCAAAGACATCGTTGAAGTCTTCCAGAATCTTGGTGGCGGCATCTTTTTCTCTGGACGCCTGCTTGTTTGGGTGCCCGTGATTCATATCGTTTTCCTCCTTTATTTCTCATCAGAGGAAAGCCCAAGTCGGTCGCGCCCCCACAAGTGTCGGGGCGAACCCTTTCTGTTTTACCAGCTCTTTTCTGCCGGAGTTGACATCTCCGACCCTTGTGTCAGGCAGCTTATTTCATGTCCTGCTCTGATTGTATTATACTACAAAAACCAAAAGCCTGCAACTGAAAAAGGCTGGGGAGCGGACGATCCGGCCGTCCGATCGACGGCCCGGCGGCGGGGAAACGGCGGAAGTCCTTGCTTTCCCCGCGCGGATGGAATATAATAGCATGGATGAGACCATATTTTTCAGGAGGTATCAACCATGAAAGTGATTCACCAATCTGTCTATGCGTTTGACAAGGCGAATGCCCCGGTTTGCTCGGCGGACGTGGGTGAGGTGCTGCTGTTCCAGCCGATGGACTGCTTCTCCAACAAGCTGGTTTCCGAAGAGATGCAGATCGCCGATGTGCTGGCCACCGGCTTTGATGTTGCCAACCCCGCGGCAGGCCCGGTCTATATCAACGGCGCGGAGCCGGGGGATGTGCTGGCGGTGGACATCCTTGACATCCGGGTCGCCGATGTCGGCACCGTCGGCACGATGGCGGGCTGCGGACCGCTGGCGGATGAGGCGGAGCTGCGGGTGAAGAAGGTTGCCATCAAGGACGGGTTCGCCGAGTTCAACGGCGTGAAGTTCCCCATCGACCCGATGATCGGCGTGATCGGCACCGCTCCTGCAGGGGAGCCTGTGATGTGCGGCTCGCCCGGTCTGCACGGCGGCAATATGGACAGTAAGCTGATCCGCAAGGGCGCAAGGGTCTACTTCCCCGTTCAGGTCCCCGGTGCGCTGCTGCAGATGGGCGACATTCACGCCGCCATGGGCGATGCGGAGCTGTGCGGCACGGGCGTGGAGATCCCCGGGGAGATCCTCGTCAAGACTTCGCTGATCAAGAACTTCGAGCTGAATATGCCGGTGACCGAGACGGCGACCCACTGGTGGGTGAACGCCTGTGCCATGGACTATGAGGAGACCCTCAAGATCGCCTCGGAAGAGCTGTGCCGGCTGCTGATGAATGTCACCGGGTGGGACAAGACCGATACTTATATGTATATGTCCATCCAGAGCGATGTGCAGATCAATCAGGCCTGCAAGCCGTGCAGTCTGTTTATGGATCTGCGCTTCGGCACACCGAAGCTGGCAGGGTTCAAGCCGTTGATCGGCTAGGTGTTCTCTCTGTCATTGCAAACGAAACCACGCCCCTGAAGACCGCTGTCTTCAGGGGCGTGGCTGCGCTTACGCTTTTCCCCCGATCGGATGCTGACAGGGGGCGAATTGAACGGATCCGTTTGCAGCGCGTCCGGCGGCGGGGACGATGGTCAGCGGCCGGCGCGGGGAGACAGGGCTGCTTCGGCTCAATCAAACAGGTCGAGCAGGTAGCCGTAGCCCTCCTCCTCCATCTGCTCGAGGGGGACGAAGCGCAGGGCGGCGCCGTTGATGCAGTAGCGGATGCCGTTGGGGGAATCGGGGTCACGGCCGAAGACATGGCCGAGGTGGGAGTTGCCGGCGCGGCTGCGCACCTCCACGCGGCGCATCCCGAAGCTGTCATCCTCCAGCGCGATGAGGACGGGCGGCTCGATCGGCTGGGAGAAGGAGGGCCAGCCGCAGAGGCTTCTGAACTTGTCCTTTGAGGAGAAGAGCGGCTCGCCGGTGACGATATCGACATAGATCCCCGGCTCAAAGTGATGGCACAGCGGGTTGCTGAAGGAACGCTCGGTGCCGCTCTCCTGGGTGACGCGGTACTGCTCCGGTGTCAGCTTTTCCCGGATCACGGTGTCAGCGGGACGCCGGTAGTCGCCGGGATCGATGCGCAGGGAGGAAAAGAGGGCCATGGCCTCGCGGGGGATGTGGCAGTAGCCGGCGGGGTTTTTGTCGAGATAGTTCTGGTGGACTTCCTCGGCGGGGTAGAAGTTTTTGAGCGGGCCGATCTCGACGGCGAAGGGTTGGCTGCGGCTCTTTTCGATGGCGGCGATGCGCTCAACCGTCT
>JAFQKL010000245.1 GCA_017396965.1 Clostridia bacterium | reverse complement strand
CCCTGCGCTGATTTGGCAAGGGGGTTTGGGGCTTTTTTTCAGACCGCAGGGGCTTAAAACAAAAATCAAAAGAAAACCGTCTTGCCGGTTTTCTACCTCTCAAATTAAATCAAAAAAAGCCGTCCGCAGACGGCTTTTTTCCTATTTCTTTCTCCCCCTCCCAGACGCGTCAACATCAACCCCCCGCTAATACTTCAAATGCACCAGCTCATCACAGAACTGCAGACACTCCGACAGCTCCTGCGCGTCGACGTGCTCGATCTGCCCGTGGGCGATGGGGTTTCGCACCTTGCGGATCGTCTCCAGCCTGCCCTTCCAGCTGTTGTCGCCGAAATAGCGGAAGAAACGCTTGTCCCAGGTGTAGAGCATCACCGAGATCACCTTGGAGAGGGTCAGCACATCCAGCACCGTCGGCTCGTCCTTGTGGGCGGCGAGATCCTGGGCGTAGCCCTTCACCTGAATCCAGTTGAGCCGAAGCTCGGGGTACTCGCGGTCGATGGAGGCCATCAGGGCCTCCCCCTCCGACGAGATCAGCTTGCGGTAGGTCACCGTCGCCAGCCGCGGGAACTCCTTTTGGAAGATGGCCTTGATCCGCCCCTCCCCCGCCATCATCGTCTCCCACGCCGGCAGACGCAGGGGGCGCAGGCGGAAGTAGGTCATGAAGTCGTGGCTGAAGACATAGTAGCGGGGCTTGCCGTCCTCCGTCTCGCTGAGCAGGGTGCCCATGGCGGTGAGGTTCTCAAGGTCACGCGGGGTGAGGTTGGGTACCTTGGCGCCGATCGAGAGGTAGAAGATGAAGTCGGTATGCCCGTCCTCCTCCAGCCGCTCGATCAGATCCTCGTAGTGACGGTCGATCTGCGGCAGCAGCTGCTTGAAGATGGCCTCCATCTCCTTGTCCCCATAGCTCTCCACCCGGCTGCGCCCCGCCACCATCTGCTCGGCGAACAGACAGCAGAGGTAGGGCATATGGCCGGTGTAGCGCGCCAGCCGCTTTTTGCCGCCGGCTGAGACCTTGACGTCGTAGAGATCCAGCGCCTGGTAAAAGGCCTCCAGATCCTCCGCCGAGAAGGGCAGCACCGTCATCTCGGGGAAGACGCCGTGGAAGGTGGAGATGTCGGGACAGATGGCCTCCAGCAGCTGCAGGCGGCGGCGGGAGATCAAAATGCCGCTGGTGGCGAACTTCGGCTCCGAGCAGATCGAGCGCAGCAGCTGGAAATACACCGACCGCTGGCCGAACACCCGCACCACAGCGTCGAACTCGTCAATCGCCAGCACCAGCCGGAAGCCGCGCTCCTTCACCGCCGCCATGATCTTGATCACCTGGCCGCGGTACACCCGCCACCAGCCCTCGTTCTCCGGGCCGGGCAGATTGTCGATCCGCTCATAGCAGGCGGTGAAATCCTCGTTCCAAAGGCCCTTCTCCTCCAGCTGGTCGCGGACCGCGTCGGTGAGGGTGGTCCAGAAGTCGTAAGCGTTCTCACAGTAGCCGAGGTTGATCTGGACGAAGAGACGGTTCGGCGTGTCTTTGTTTTGCAAAAACAGCTGCTCCACCAGCGAGGTCTTGCCGATGCGGGTCGGCCCCACCAGATGGCGGGAGCCGACCCCGGCGATCACCGCCGATTCCAGCAGGCTCAGCATCGCCTCGCGCCCGAAGAAGGAGTCTCCCGTGACCACGGCGCCGACGACGAAGATATTTTCCTCCAGGGTTCTCATCTGTTGTCACACTCCCATTGTATCAATCAGCCACTTTTCCAGCAGCTTTACCTGAATACGGTAGCCGTCGCGCCCCTCCTTGACCAGCACGCTGCGGTCGACCAGGCGGGCGAGATAGCCCTCGATGCGCTCCGCGCTCAGCGCCGAGCCGGAGACAATGTCCTGCAGCCGCGCATAGCCGCCGGTTTGCGACAGGCGCGCCACCGACAGCAGCAGGCCGCGGTTGATCTCATGCAGCTCCGGCTTGCCGCGCTCATCCACCTGCGGCTCAAAGTGCTTTTCCAGCAGGAAGCTCGAGGGCCCCAGCACCCTTGTGCGCAGGAAATCGTCCACAATGCCGCGGGTGACCATATAGGCCCCCTTCTCGTTTAAGTAGCTGACCAGCTTGGAGCAGAGGATGATGGTGAGGTAGGGGCTGCCGGCGGTGAGCTTGTAGATCTCGTCCACGCAGCCGTCGTCCCTAAAGAGGTGGGGGCGGTTGTTGGCCGCCTCCAGCGGGGTGCGGATCAGCTTTTTGGCGTCCGGCTCGGCCAAGTAATTCAGACGCAGCAGCTCCATGCAGGCGAATTCGTTGGGGTATTCGCGCATGAAATCGGGCATATTGTCCTGCGCGGCGATGATGGCGAAGATGCAGTTGTTTTGCAGCAGCGCCTTCCAGAAGCGCATGAACTCGTTGGGGATGCGCCCGCTTTTGATGTAGCCGTGCAGATAGGTGAACTCATCCGCCATCAGCACGATCAGCTTGCCCTCCCCGCGCAGAATCTCGTTGAGCCTTCTCATATAGGCGTTGAAAAGGGTGACGGCGAAGGAGGGGCGCTCGGAGATCTCGTCCAGCGGCGAAGTCAGCCCCTCCTGCGCAAGACGGGCGGCGAGCGGCTTGTCCTTGCGGATGGCCTCGAGGCCGGTGTCCAGCAGGGCGTAGACGAAGTTGGCCATGAAGCTCTCGCCGTCCTCCAGTCCCAGCTCGCCTAAGTTGCCGATGTCCCAGATCAGGATCTGGTCGCCGTAGCGGTCGCGCAGGCGGTTGGTGAGGTGGTAGAGGAGGCTGGTCTTGCCGGTGCGCGTCTGGCCGTAGACGGCAATCGCCCGCCCGTAGTTGGGCCCGCCGGCGGGGGTGCGCAGCATCTCGGCGATCTGCTCGATCTGGGTGGAGCGGCCGAGGAACATCGTCTCATCCGCCATCACGTTTTCCTCATAGGCGGCGAAGGGGTTGGAGAGGGCCTTGAAGTCCTCGCTGCGGATGACGAAGGTGAAGGTCTGCTCCATGCTGCGGGTGATGCTGGTCTGCTGCCAGTCACTGCACTTGTAGGCGCAGGAGATGGTGGCGGAGAAGCTGCCGCTCTGCTCGGCGGCGCCGTCCACCGTCACCCGCAGGCCGACCTCCGCCTCCTCGCCGCCGCGCAGCGACTGCAGGGGGGCGGGCAGGTCGCAGCGCAGCACCTCAGGGCCGGAGACGGCGGTGATGGTAAAGGAGTCGGCCGTCTGGTAGTTCTGGCCGTTTTTCACCGTCAGCTGAATCTGCACCTGCCCGTCGGGGGTGCGGAAGGGGGGGATCGTCTCCTCCAGCGAGAGGCGGGGGAGCAGGGTCTGATACAGTTCCGCCTGCTTGTCGGTCAGTTTTAAGGACATCTGGTCGAGCGCGGGCAGGAAGATGTCGTAAGAGACGTCGGTCGGCTCCTTGCGGATCTGCTGCAGCAGCTCATTGACCTCGAGCATCACGGCGCGCAGACAGTCGGCGCGGCTCTCGAAGTCACCGCTGTCGTAGTACTCCTGCGAGCGGCGGACGATGTAGGAGATGCGGCTCAAGCGGCTGCGGTCGGTGGCGGTGAGGAAGCTGCTCCAGCGGGTGTCCTGCAGCTGGGCGAGCAGACCGGTGGGGATGCGCTCCTTCATCAGGGTGCTGGCGATGTCGGTCAGCAGGGCGCTTAAGGAGACGGCTCTGGCCTTCAGCTTCTCCGCCGCCTCCTGCATCATCGAGACAAACTCCCCCTTGCCGATGGCGGCGACAAAGCCCGTCTCCACATAGTCCTTGAGCTGGCGGCAGACACTGCGGCGCAGCTCGGGGTTGCGGCTGTACAGCTCCTCGAGGAAGGTGACCTGGCGGTTCTTCTGCGTCCCCAGCGCGTCGGTTAAGAGCAGCATGCCGACGGTGAACTCCGGCAGCAACACATCGGGGATGCGCCCGTCCGCCAGCACGTCGGTGTTGGCGCCGTCGCGGTCGGAGCGGTTGGTCTGGGCGGTGATGTACTCCTCTAAGGAGTTGCTGCCGCTCTGGGCGAGGAAGAAGGATTTGATGTAGCGGTTGTAGGAGTCCACCCAGCTCTGCTCGGGACCTCTGCGCAGCGGCGTCAGCACCCGCAGGGCGTAGAGGTAGGCCATGCGGGCGGTGTCCATCTGGCGGGCCTGGGCCACCATCACGTCGCCCCAGGCGGCCATGCCGCGGCCGGCATAGCGCACCTTGTGAATGCCGAGGTTGCGGAGGTTGCGGTGGTTCTCATCGTTTTGCTCAAGCTGTTCGATCAGCTTGCAGGCGGCGAAGAGACTGTCGCTGCGGGCGCGGGCCGAGATCCTGCGGCGGTCGGCCAGCTGCTTGGCGTCCTTGAGGCCGTCCTCCGTGCTGCCGACATAGCGGCCGTCGCGGTAGCCCGACGATTTGAGGTTGGCGGTGAGATCGGCCTGGGCGATCATCGCCCGCACAAAGCGGGACAGCCGCGAGCGTGACTCCTCCGTCCCCTCGTCCTCCTCCTCGCTGAACTCGTCGTCCGGCGAGATGTCGGTCAGCTCGTCCGCCCCGGGGAGGGTGAGGATCTCGGCGGCGTCCTGCGCGCCGGCGGCGCGGTCGTTGCCGAGGGTGCCGTCCAAAATGCTGTTGGCGATGGCGTCGGCGGGGTTTAAGCGCACCAGAGAGGTGGCGATCTCCCGCGCCTCCTCCACGCGGCCCAGGAAGTAGTAGCAGTAGGCCTTGTGGCGCGAGATGCTGGCGCTCACCCGGTGCAGCTTTTCGGCATCGGTGCTGAAGCGGTTCTGGTTGTAGAAGGTCTCCCACCGCTGACAGGTGGCGAGGGCGTTCTCGTACTCGCCGAGCTTGCTGTAGGCGTCGATCAGACGGATTAAGTTGTGCGACTTGGTGGAGACGGTGGTGGCCGACTGGAAGGCCGATTCATAGAGGGGACAGAGGGCCTTGTAGTCCTTCTTCTTGTCATAAAGACCGATTCTCAGGTTGAGCAGCTTGACGTCGGAGAGCTGCTTTTCATACTGCCTGAGCACCTCCAGCGCATCGTCAATCCGCCCCACCTGCTGCAGGACGGTGATATAGTCGCCGAGCACCCGCTCATCAAAATCGCCCCGCTGCTGCAGCGCCGTCTCAAAGAGGTGGGCCGCCTGCTCCAGCTGACCCGAGAGCCGCGCCCGGCGCGCCTGATCGGCCACGGCGCGGCTGTCCGACGCCGGCCGCGAGGGCTTTTCCGCCACCGGCCGCGCAGACGCTGCCCGCGTCGCCTCCGGCTCGGCCGGCTTCTCCGGCTCCGCCTCGCGGATGCAGGTTTTGCCGCCCCAGGCCAGCGCCCCCTGACGGACGTTTTTCCCCTTCGGCCGCCAGGCGGGCAGGTCGGTGTAGCGGAAGGAGGCGAAGGGGTCTTCCTCCGGCAGCTTCACCTTGTCGCCGGGGGCGTTGAGCCCTTCGAGGAAGCGGGCGAAGGCCTCCTTTTCCGCCTCGGAGACATAGCTCTCCACCGAGGCGCGAATCGCCTCGTCCGGCTCCTTCCAGCAGACGTTGAAGGCATTTCGCCCCGCCGCATCGAAGGTGACATCCTGCTCCTTGGGGGAGAAGGTATTGGCATAGTAAGCCCGCAGCCAGGGATCGGTCACGGCGGAGAGCTTGAAGTTGTACTTGTTCTCAGGCGTCTGAATCCGGCCGTTGCGGTAGTAGGGGAAATAGACCTCCACGAAGCCCTCCTGCCGCGCCCCGTACGGCCGGGCGGACTCGATCCGCGCCAGCGCCTCCGCCGCGCCCTTCTCGGTCAGCTCCAGCGAGGTGGCCGCCGAGTTGCCCACCTGGGTGACGCTCTCGCCGAGCTTGAACGACACCTCCAGCTGGTCCCACAGCCCCAGCTCCAGCAGCTTGCGCAGCAGGATGCCGCGCTCCGTGTCGTCGCGCACCTGGGTGATGTAGAAGTAGTGGGTTTTGGAGAGGAAGCCCCACTTCGGCTCCTTTTCAAAGCGGGTGATCACGCCGGTGAGCAGCTCCTCCTCTTCCTTCTCCTCCGCCGGGGCGGCGGGCTGGTCGGGGAAGGAGTAGCTCTCAAACTCCGCAAAGCGGTCGACGGCCGACTCCCGGCAGCGCCACTGCGGCGGAATGGAGGCCAGCAGCTCGGCGGCGGCGTCGTAAGCCGAGTCATAGGGGGTGATGTCCCGCCGCAGCTTGCCGCCGGAGGCGGTGAAGAGGTAGTAGGCACAGGAGGCGATCCGCTCCAGCGCCTCACTGTCCCCCCGGCGGTCGTCCAGCAGATGCTCAAGCACCTGCGCGTCGTGCCGGGCGACGCAGATTTCGGAGATATACTGATCAATCTCCCCGCTCTCGCCCGAAAGCAGGGCGCAGAGGGAGAAGACGCGGGCCGATTCCGTCAGCCCGCCCATCGTGGCCACCGAGGCGGCGAGACGGTATTTGCGGCAGCGCACCAGCGGTTCGAGGGCGTACTCATAGTCCTTGGCGAGAATCGCCAGCGTGGAGAGGCAGAGGTAGAAGACGCGGCAGTCCACCTCGCCGCCGCAGAGGTCCCAAAGGGCGATGACGCGGGCGCGCAGGTTGTGATATTTATAGGAAACTTCGTTGTTTTTGATGGCTGCCGCCAGCGAATCCAGCACGCCGCCGACGGTTTATTTCAGCTCGGCATTTTCACTGCGCCGCAGCAGGCCGCGGATCTCCTCGATCTCACCGGTGGCATCAAAGCTCACCGGGCGGCCGGGCGACAGCGTTGCCATCTGCCGCAAAATTCTCGCCTCCGCCGGGGGCTGCGGCTGCACCGGCGCCGAACGCACCGGCGCCGGCGCCGGTGCGGGCGCGGCCTCGCCGGGCTTTTTCATATCCAGCGCCCGCAGACCGTCGTCCAGCCGGATGCGGGTGAGGTCACCGTCTTCTTTTTTCAGAGTGAGGAAGTTCTCACTCCATTTGAGGATGGTGCCCTCCACCATAAACTGGTCGCTGCTGGTTCCGTACAGAATGCGCACATAATCGCCGGGCTTGACTCCCTCAAGCAGTTCTCTCGCGATTTCGGTCATTCTTCTCGACCTCCCGTTATTTTAGATTTGGTTGGGTGGGGTTATGATTGGGTGGGTTTTGGGCTTATGATTTGATGAGTTTATTATATACGAAGTTGCGCGGATTGTCCAGATCGTGGGAGGATGAGGGGGAGGG
>JAFQKL010000244.1 GCA_017396965.1 Clostridia bacterium | reverse complement strand
GCGACTACTTCAAGCGCGAGTCGATCGCCTGGGGCTGGGAGTTCTGCACCAAGGTGATGGAGCTGCCGGTCGACCGTCTTTATGTCTCGATCTACGAGCAGGACGACGAGGCCTTTGAGATCTGGAACAAGGAGATCGGCGTCGCCGCCGACCACATTGTCCGCCTCGGCAAGGAGGACAACTTCTGGGAGATCGGCAGCGGTCCCTGCGGCCCCTGCTCCGAGATCTACTTTGACAGAGGCCCCGAGTGGGGCTGTGGCAAGCCTGACTGTGCCGTCGGCTGTGACTGCGACCGCTTCATCGAGTTCTGGAACCACGTCTTCACCCAGTTTGACGGCGACGGCAACGGCAACTACACTCCCCTCGAGCATCCGAACATCGACACCGGCATGGGCTTAGAGCGCATGGCGGTCATCATGCAGAACGTCGCCAACCTCTTTGAGGTGGATACGGTGCGGGCGATCACCGAGAAGGTGTCCTCCATCGTCGGCGTCACCTATAAGGAGAGCGAGAAGTCCGACGTCTCGCTGCGCGTCATCACCGACCACATCCGCTCCACCACCATGATGGTGTCGGACGGTGTCATGCCCAGCAACGAGGGCCGGGGCTATGTCCTGCGCCGCCTGCTGCGCCGCGCTGCCCGCCACGGCAAGCTGCTGGGCTACAACAAGCCCTTCCTCTTTGAGGTGGTGGACACCGTGGTCGAGTGCTCGGGCGAGGCCTATCCCAACCTGGTGGAAAAGCGCGACTTTATCAAGAAGATCATCAAGCTCGAGGAAGAGCGGTTTATCGAAACCATCGACGCCGGTCTTGAGATTCTCAACTCTCTGATCGAAAGCCACAAGGCGGTCGGTCAGCTGCCCGGCGACGAGGCCTTCCGTCTGTACGACACCTTCGGCTTCCCCATCGACCTCACCCGCGAGATCCTTGAGGAGCAGGGCATGACGGTGGACGAGGCCCGCTTTGAGGTGCTGATGGCCGAGCAGCGTCAGCGCGCCCGCGATGCCCGCGCCGCCACTGTCGACGCCGGCTGGGACGAGGGTGTGCTGGACACGCTGCCCAAGGATCTGACCACCTCCTTCATCGGCTACGACCGCGGCGAGTGCGAGGGCGTTGCCCGCGCCTTCGTGCTGGGCAATCAGCTGGTGGACACGCTGCAGGAGGGCGACGAGAGCGCCATTGTCATCACCGATCAGACCGTGTTCTACGCCGAGAGCGGCGGCCAGGTGGGCGATGTCGGCACCATGACGGGCGACCACTTTGAGGCCGAGGTGCTGTCCACCCGCAAGACCGGCGACGGCAAGGTGCTGCATCTGGTCAGCGTCACCTCCGGCACGCTGGATCTGGGCGATTCCGTCAGCCTGAAGGTGGACTGGCAGCGCCGGATGGACACCACCCGTAACCACACCGCCACCCATCTGCTCAACATGGCGCTGCGCAAGGTGCTGGGCGACCATGTCACCCAGGCCGGTTCGCTGGTGGAGCCCTCCCGCATCCGCTTCGACTTCACCCACTTTGAGGGGCTGACGGCGGAGCAGCTGACGGAGGTGGAGCGGATTGTCAACGAGGCGATTCTCTCCGGCACCGGCACCAACATCTCCCATATGTCCCTCAACGAGGCCAAGGAGATGGGCGCCATTGCCGACTTCGGCGAGAAGTACGGCGAGGTGGTGCGCGTGGTCGAGATCCCCGGCCTCACCACCGACCTGTGCGGCGGCTGCCATCTGAAGAACACCGCCGAGGCCGGTCTCTTTAAGATTCTCTCGGAGGGCGGCATCTCGGCCGGCGTGCGCCGCATTGAGGCCGTCACCGGCAAGGGCCTGCTGAACCTGCTGCGCAGCCGCGAGGAGACCATCGCCGAAGCCGCCGCCACCCTCAAGACCAAGCCGACCGAGCTGGTCACCCGTGCCCGCGGCATCATGAACGAGCACCGCGCGGCGCAGCAGCAGATCGAGCAGATGCGCGGCCGTCTGGCCGGCGCGGAGCTGGAGGGGCTGCTCAAGGAGGCAGGCGAGGTCAACGGCGTGCTGGTGATGACCGCCTCTCTCGAGGGCCAGGGCATCGAGGAGCTGCGGGCGCTGGGCGACCGCGTCAAGGACAGCCATGAGCTCGCCTACCTGCTGCTGGCCGGTATCAAGGAGGGCACGCTGACCTTCTTCGCCACCGCCACCAAGGGCGCTGTCGCCAAGGGTGCCCACTGCGGCAACCTGGTCAAGGAAGCGGCCCTCGTCACCGGCGGCAAGGGCGGCGGCAAGCCGGATACCGCCCAGGCCGGCGGCAAGGAGCTCTCTAAGCTCGGCGAGGCACTCACCAAGGCTCGTGCGCTGATGGAGCAGCAGCTGGGGTAAGGTTCCTGTCTGACTAATCGACAAAGCAAGCGCCGCCGTCCCTTTTGCGGGGACGGCGGCGCATTTCTCTGTCTCACATCACCCGCTTCTCATATGCTCTCACCGAAATCGGCACGGTGAGCCAGGAGAAGGTGGCGGCGAGGAGGGTCGCCAGCAGGGCGGCCGGGAAGCCGATGTGGCCGGCGGCGGCGAAGCCTTCGATGACGACGTGAAGCATGGTGGAGAGGGCGACAACCAGAAACGTAATCAGCATCACGATCACCCTGCCCCGCTCCGCTCCGTAGCGGAACATGATCGGCAGCAGCAGCGACATCACCAGCAGTCCGCAGGCGAGCGAGGCGAGCAGCAGGACGGCGGCGCCGCTCTGCCGCCGCAGCAGGGCGTTGACCGCCCCAAGCAGGGTGGCGGCCCCCATGCCGAGCCAGCCGATCAGGTATTTGGACAGCACGATCTCGCGGCGGCTGACCGGCAGCATCAGCGCCATCCGATCCCAGCGCGCCTGCTCGTCATAGGCCAGCACGCTCCAGGGGAAGAGGGTGCAGAAGAGGATCGAATAGACCATGGTGAAGTTGTTGTTCAACAAAATGACCATCAGTACAATCACCGGCACCGAGTAGCCCACCCCTTTTTTGAGCACCAGAAGATCCTTGCACAACAGTCCTTTCACCGCATCACACCTCCTTTGCTGAGACAGACGATGATCTCCTCCAGCGTCGCCCGCTCGGATTCGGCCTCCGGCGGCAGGGCTTCGCGGAGAACGAGGGCCTTCACCCCGTAAGGGCCGTGATCCGCATACACGATCGCCTGCTGCGGCAGACAGCCCAGCTGTTCCGCCGTGGTCGGCCAGAGGGCGTAGCGCTCGAGCAGCGCGTCCTTCTCTTCGCAGAACAGGAGACGACCCGCGCGGAGAAAGGCGATTCGGTCGCAGAGGCGCTCCAGGTCGGTGACGATGTGGGAGGTGATCAGAATCGAGTGGTCGCTTTGTCTGGTAAAATCGAAGAACACCGAGAGGATCTCGTCGCGGATGACGACGTCGAGGCCGCCGGTCGGCTCGTCGAGCAGCAGCAGGGAGGCGCCGTGGGAGAGGGCGGTGGCGATGGAGAGCTTCATCCGCATCCCGCGGGAGAGCTGGTGGAAGGGCTTGTCCGACGGCAGGTCAAAGCGGCGCAGGTAGCCTTCGAAGGTGTCCTCCTCCCAGCCGTGGTAGATGCGGGAGAGCATCGTCCCGATGCGGCGGCAGTCAAACGAGAGGGGAAAGCTCGGCTCGTCCGGCACCACCCCGATCCACTGCCGCACCTCCACAAAGGCCGGATCGGCGACATCGGTGCCGAGGACGCGGATCTCCCCCGCGTCTGCCCGAGTGGCTCCCATCAGCAGACGGAAAAACGTACTCTTCCCTGCTCCGTTCTCCCCCACCAGGCCGATGATCTCTCCCTCGGGCAGGGTGAAGTTCAGATCGGTCAGGGCAAAGTCGCCGTAGCGTTTTTGCAGCCGGTTCACTTCAATGACGTTCATCTTTTTCTCCTCTCTCCTCCCCGGCCAGCAGCCGCAGCAGGTCGACCAGCTCTAAAAGCGAAAGGCCGCACCCGTCAGCAAGGCGCAGAGCCTCCAGCAGATGGCCCTCGATGCGGCGCAGATGCTCCTCCCTGAGAATGTCGCCCTCGATCTCGGCCACAAAGCAGCCCTTGCCGGGCAGGGTGGTGAGAAAACCCTGCCGCTCCAGCTCCTCATAGGCCCGCTTGGTGGTGATGACGCTGATCTTAAGATCCTTGGCCAGGGCGCGAATGGAGGGCAGCAGTGTGCCCGGTGCCAGCGCGCCGCTGAGAATCTGACCTTTGATCTGGGCGGCGATCTGCTCATAGATGGGCGGGCCGCCGTTGCGGAGGATGATGTTCATGGCGTGGTTCCTTTCGTGGCCCTGTTCGTAATTTCTGTATATGAACAGTATATACAGTTGGCTCGATTTTGTCAAGAGGGGCGGGAGATTTTTTGTGGGGATAGGAAAGGACCGGGCGCGCCGCTGGCTGCGGGTGCGTCCGGCCTTGATGGGTTTGGGGGTCAGTCGATGGTGCAGTATTGGTAGAGGGTGTCGAGCAGGGCAGGGCCGATGCCCTTGATGTCGAGCAGGCGGTCAAGGTGGTCGAAAGCACCGTGGGTGCGGCGGTGAGCGAGGATGGCTTCGGCCAGGGCGGGGCCGATCCCGGGGACGCTTTCCAGCTGCTCCCCGGTCGCCTCGTTGAGATCAAAGCGGGCGGGGAGGGCGAGGGCGGTCGGGTCGGCACTGCGCCGGTGGGCATTGGAGTCGATCACGGTGACGGTGCCGAAGGTGTCGAAGGGCAGCAGCAGACGCACCGCCAGCAGGGCGGCGAGGGTGAGGGCTGTGATCAAAAACAGCGCGGTCTTTTCCCGCATGGCAGCCACCTCCTTTGCTTCATGATAACATACGGGAACGGCGCTGTCCAGCGGCAGCCGGCGCGCCCTGTCGTTGACTTTTGACAGGATCCCTGCTATAATCTTTAGAGTCGGGCAGTATGCCCTGAAACGCAACGGAGAGGGTGGCCGGGTTTGGAGCAGAGACGGATGTTTCGCAGCAGCTTCCGCGGGTTTCATAAAGATGATGTCAACCGCTATATCGCGGAGCTGAGCAAGAGGATGGAAGAGACGGAGCTGACCTGCCGTCAGGCAGAGGAGGCAAGCGAGACGATGCGGCGCAGCCTCGAGCTGTCGCGCGCCGAGGCGGACAGTCTCAAGAAGCAGGCGGAGAGTCTCGAGCGTCAACTGGCCTCGCTTCAGGCCAACAACGAGCTGCTCTACAAGAAAAACCGCACCTATGCCGAGGAGAAGACGGCGGCGCTGCAGCGGGAGCAGCAGCTTTTGGCCAGGGTCGCCGAGCTGGAGGCCCAGCTGCCGACGCTGGAGGCCGCGGCACGCCGATACGACAGTCAGGCGCAGCTGATCGCCGAGACGCTGGTGGACGCGAGGGTGCAGTCCGACCGCCTCCTCCGCACAGCGGGCGAGCGGGCGGAGCTGGTGCGCCAGCAGCTGCGCGGCGAGGTGGCGCGGGTGTCGGATTCCGTCGACCGCATGGCGGAGAGCTATCGCGATGTGCAGGATGGGATCTCGCGGTACAGCCTGCAGATGAAGGCGATGATGGAGTCGCTGCTGGAGGAGCTGCTGCGGACCCGCAGACATCTGGACGCCCTCGACCTGGATCCGCTGCTGGAGCAGCGGGAACCGCTGTTCTCTGCGGACGGCGGGGCGGGTTCGGCGCAGGCTGCCGCATCTGTGGAGGGACTTGTGGACGCGGCTGTGGACGTGGATGTGGCCGGGACAACTTCCGGGGAGGACGCGACGGCGTGAGACCTCTGCCCGGGGCTGCTGCCCGGGGCTTGGAAGATTTGATCTTCCGGGATCTGTTCCGGGATGCGTTGTAGTCTTTGCAGGGGCGCGTGTTCTTTGCTTTCGGTTTTTTGTGTTTTTCGTGATTTTCGTGGTTATTGAAGGGTCAACGGAGGCTTCGGCCTCCGTTTTTGTTTTGCCGCGGGGGGTGCGGCTGCTCAGAAATACTCAGTAATGCTTGGAAATCCCGGGAATGCTTGGGGATGCTCGGGGATGCTCGGGAATACTCAGAAATCATGCTTCGCCCATGAATCCCGTACCAAAACGAAACCCGGGGCGGCACCGCGTCGGCCCCGCCCCGGGAGGGGGATTTCTCAGAGTCCTGCAGGGCTGCAGTCGTCCCTTTTCTGTCCTTTATCCGTCACTTTTCCATCACTTGACAACAAAGATCTGCACCCAGCCGAACCGGCCGTTGAAGTAAGAGACACCGATGCCAACCACGTCATTGTCCTCTCGCATGATGTTGGCATGGTGGCCGGGCGAATTCATCCAGTCCTCCATGACCTCGGTGACGTCGGTTTGTCCCATCGCGATGTTCTCACCGGCCGTGGTGTAGCTCACCTTCTTCTCGCCCAGCAGGCTGTGCCACGGTGTTCCGTTGGGGCGATTGTGGCTGTAAACCTCACCGAGCTCCATGGCGCGCTGCTGGGCCACCTCGCCGAGCTGTTTGTCCAGCTTGACGGCAGAGAGGCCGGCGGCGGCGCGCTCGGCGTTGATGAGATCGAGCATGGCCTCACGCAGTTCGTCGAGCGTGTAGTTCATCGCATAGCCGGTGGCCGCGCTCTCGGCGGGAGGGGCGGGGGTCGGCTCGGGTTCGGGAGTCGGTTCGGGTTCCGGGGCGGGCTCGGGTTCGGGGGTCGGTTCGGGTTCCGGGGTGACCGGCTTGCTGCCCACTTCGACCTGCAGGCTGTCCATGCAGACATAGCCGTCGGCGGTGACGGTGCAGTAGATGGTGGTTTCGCCATTCTCCAGCGCCGTCATCCAGCCGCCGCCGGTGATGTGGACGACGTCGGCATCGCCGGTGGCCCAGTAGAAGGAGAAGTCGAGCTGGTTGTTGCCGGTGAAATAGAGGGCGGCGTTGTCGTGCTCGCCGAAGGTCATCTGCAGATGGTCGGGGTCGATGAGGATGCCGAAGGGAAGGGCGTCGGCGCTGACGATGCGCAGCTCGCAGACGGCCTCCTTGGTCACGCCCTCGCACTCGGCGGTCAGCGTGACCTGCACGGTGCCGGTGGCGCGGGCGGTGAGATAGCCGTCGGCGGTGATGCGGGCGATGTCGGTGTTGTCGGTCCGCCAGGTGAAGGTGGTGCCGGCGGGGCCTTCCGCCTCATGGGGGAGGTAGCCGGTGCTGCCGACCGCCAGGGTGAGGGGGCTTTCCAGCTCCAGGCGGATGGCGTTCTCGATCCGCTGACGCTGCTCCTCGCGCTCGCGCTCCAGACGCTCTTTCTCCAGGCGCTCCTGCTCCAGACGCTGCTGCTCCTCCTGCTCACGGCGCGCCTGCTCCGCAGCTTCCTCTTCCATCCGCTCTCTGGCGTCGATCAGATTGCAGAGGACGCGGCAGGCCTGGGCGCGGGTCATGTTGCGGCTGCCGGAGAAGGTGCCGTCGTCCATGCCGGAGAGGCAGCGGAGGGCGTAGGCGGTGAGGACCGCTTCGCGGCGGGCGAGGGGGATGCGGTCGAAGTCGGCGATGCTGCGCTCCGCCGCCGCCAGCTCGTTGGCATCGGGACCGGGGACACCCTGCTCCTCAAGGATGTTGGCCATCACCTGCGCCATGTCGTAGCGGGTGAGGGGGGCGTCCATCAGCGCGGCGTCCCAGCCGGCGGCGGTGGCGCTGCGCCAGAAGGTGCCGCCGACGGCTGTGCCGTCCAGCAGGCCCTTGTCCTGACAGAGCGCCGCGGCGCTGCCCCACCACTGGGGGACGGGGTTTTGGATGCCCTGCAGCTCGTCCTGATAATAGAGGTTGGTCACCATGGTGACAAAGTGAGCGGCGGTGACCTCGCCATCGGGGCGGAAGGTGCCGTCGTCGTTGCCGCGGACGACGCCGCGGGCGGCCATCTCGCGGATTTCGGCGGTGGCCCAGTGGTTGTCCGCCACGTCCGGGAAGGCCGCTGCACCGGCGGTCAGGGGGAGGGCCAGCAGCAGGGCGAGGAGGAGGGCGGTGAGGAGGCGGTTTTGTTTCATGGGAATTCTCCTTTTCTGTCGGGTTGCGCGGGGGCTTCTTTTAGAGTAATCGGGATTTGAGCCCGCGTCAAGAGCGGGTTTTCCATTTGTGTCAAAAATCAAAAATCTTTTTGGTTTTTGAAGAATTTTCCTTGTTTTGCAACAGCATCAGACCACGGCGCGACGGCGTCCTGCCTCTTTTGCAGCGGGGGTTGCCTTGCCCCGGCGGGTGTGGTATGATGGTTACAGGAAAGAGATTCGTTGGATGGAAAACAGGGAGAACGGAGGTGCGCCATGTCGCTGGAGCGAAAGCTGGAGGAGGCCCTTTCGGCCATTTTGCAGCAGATGGAGCCGGTCACGCTGCGGCCGCTCGCCGCGGAGGCGGAGGTGTTGCCCAGCGAGGGCCTGACCCTCGGGCCGGAAGAGGGGGATTTTGAGCGGTGGCGGGAGATCGTGGGGCGGCGGCTGGCGGCGGCCTCTCGCTTTGAGATTCACTGCTGGAACGAGGAGGCGGAGTGGATTGCGCTCGCCGAGCGGTTCGGGCAGCGTCGGGAAGACCCTTGGCCATATGGCGTGATTGTCGCCGGTGAGGTGACGGAGGCGTTTGCTGAGATGGTCCTCTCCCAGCCGCGGCCGGCGGATCAGGAGGTGACCCGCAAGCTGACGCCGTTTTTTAACCTGTTTTTGGATGCGAATTTTCAGAGCT
>JAFQKL010000243.1 GCA_017396965.1 Clostridia bacterium | reverse complement strand
CCGCGGCCGGCGGCTGGAAGTGCGGACAGTGTGGCGCCACCGGCACCGGCAAGTTCTGCCCCGAGTGCGGCGCGCCGAAGCCCGTGGAGGCGGCCGGCTGGACCTGCAGCTGCGGTACCGTCAACAAGGGCAAGTTCTGCGCCGAGTGCGGTGCCAGAAAGCCCGCCGGTGTGCCCCAGTACAAGTGCGACAAGTGCGGCTGGGAGCCGGAGAAGGGTGTCAAGCCGCCCAAGTTCTGCCCCGAGTGCGGCGATCCCTTTGACGACGGGGATCTCGTTTAACACTCGTTTCAATGAAAGGAAACTGACATGGCCGACAACAACGGAAGAATGAGCGCCGCCGAGCGTCTGGCCGCCCGCGGTCAGCTCGGCTCCGCGCAGCCGATGAGCGCCGCCGAGCGGATGCTGGCCCGCCAGATGCAGGCGGCCGACGCGGCGACGGAGGACGTGGCCGCCAAGTATCAGACCGAGGCCGAGCGGCAGGCCACCGCCGCCGCCCGCACCACCCTGCCCGACATCGGCACCGGCGCCGCCCGCCGCACCGCCTCCGAGCGGATGCTGGAGCTGCAGCTGCGCAAGGTCGACACCTTTGTCGATGACATCGCCTCCCGCTATGAAACCGACGAGGAGCATCAGACCCGCGCCCAGCAGCAGGTGGGCGGACACGCCTCCCACAGCGCCTCAGAGCGGGTGGCCCCCGCCATCGAGCGTCCCAAAGACGAGTTGGTGGACGACATCGCCGCCCGGTATCAGGACAAATAACAGCGTTTTACAGCCAGGATCAAAAAAGGCCCTCCCCCCGCCGCTCCTCCGGGCGGCGGGGGTGGGGCGCTTCCTGTTTCTCACTTCATGCTTCATCAAAAAGGCTTCATCAAAAGGAGGGATCTTTGTGGCAAACCGTTTCCGGGAAGAGCTGATGGCGGAGACCAGAAGCTATGCCCAGAGCACCCCGCACGCGGAGGGCAGCACCCTGGACTGCAGCCTTGGCACCAATCCCTACGGTTTTCCGGCCGGTGTGGAGCAGGCGCTCCAGGAGTTTGACTGCCGCCGGCTGTTTTCCTACCCCCACGGCAACGAGGCCCGGGCGGCCATCGTCAAATACTGGGAGGACTACGCCTTCATCGAGCCGGAGAACATCGTCCAGACCGACGGGAGCATCTCCGCGCTCTATCTGCTGTGCAACATCCTCGCCCGCCCCGGAGCCAGGGTGGTCGGCTTCCTGCCGACCTTCACCGACATGGTGGAATATGCCAGAGTGATGGGCATGAACTATGTCGGCATCGCCACCCGCAGGGAGGAGGGCTTTCGCCGCAACGTCGACCGGCTGATTGAGGCGGTGGACAAGGATACCTCCCTTGTGTACATCGACAACCCGTGCAACCCCACCGGCGAGAGTCTGCCGCTGGAGGAGATCTCCCGTGTGCTGGAAAAGTGCGAGCAGCTGGGGGTGTACACCATCGTTGACGAAGCCTATGCCGACTTTCTGCCCCGTGAGGAGTCTGCGGTGACGCTGGGGCCGAGCTTTCACCACATGATCAGCGTGCGCACCTTCTCCAAGGGCTACGGTCTGGCGGGGCTGCGCGCGGGGTATATCATCAGCAATCAGGAGCTGATCCGCTACTTAAACAAGGTCAGCAACCCCTATATGATGAGCGAACTCTCCCGTGTGCTGGCGGCGGCGGCGCTGCAGTCGCCGGAACACGCCGTGGCCCATGCGGCGGACTTTGCCGCCGTCAAGCAGGCGATCCGCGAGGCGGGGGAGGATGTGATCTCCATGGCGGCAACCGACGATCGGGTGCCGATCTGTCTGCTCACCCACAAGGACCCGGTGGTGGATCTGCAGGCCAGGCTGCTGCTTGGCGACGTGCTCACCTGCCACGGGGCCGATTTTGAGCCGCTGGAGCAGAACTCGGTGCGGCTGCGTATTCCGCCGGCGGAGGACGCGCCCCGCGTGATCGCCGCCATCCGCGCGGCCCGTTAGGGGGAGCAGTCTATGAAAAAACTGCTGGCCTTGCTCACCTCGGCCCTGCTGCTGATCCTGCCGGCCTGCGGAGGGGATGACCCTCATGCGGCAGTCCTCGGGCGCTACGACTGCGTCGCCGTGGCCCAGGGGCGGGTGGCCATCGCCGGGATGGGGGAATATATCGAGCTTTCGCAGGACGGCGCCGGCCGCCTCTCGCTCTCCGGGGTCCCGATGGAGGGGAGCTGGAGCCTTGCGGGCAGCGACTTTGCGCTGACGGTGCAAAACGAACAGGGCGAGACTGCCTACGACCTCGCCGGTCAGCTGCAGGGAGAGGTGCTGACGGTGGAGATCGAGGGCTATACCTGCACCTTTGTGAAAGCGGGATAATCTTTTTTTGGGGGCTTTCCCCGGCTGTTTTGCAATTTTTGAGAGGAGAGGAACGAATGCCTGCTCAGGTGACCAATTACCAGTGTCCCGCCTGTACGGGACCGCTGCACTATGCCGGCAGCTCGGGCAAGCTGGAGTGTGAGTACTGCAGCTCAACCTATGAGATTGCCGAAATCGAAAAGCTCTATGCCGAAAAGGAGGCCGCTGCCACCGCCGCCCATCAGAAGGCGGAGACGGACGGCGGCGGCTGGGACACCTCCCAGCTGGACGGCGGCTGGGGCGCGGAGGCCGAGCAGATGCGGGCCTACAGCTGCCCCTCCTGCGGCGCCGAGCTGATCTGCGACGAGACCACCGCCGCCACCAGCTGCCCCTACTGCGGCAACCCCACAGTGGTGCCCGGCCAGTTCGCCGGCACCCTCAAGCCCGACTATGTGATCCCCTTCAAGCTCGATAAGAAGGCCGCCAAGGAGGCGCTCAAAAACCACTACAAGGGCAAGACGCTGCTGCCCAAGGCCTTTGCCGCCGAGAACCACATTGAGGAGATCAAGGGCGTTTACGTCCCCTTCTGGCTGTTCGACGGCGAGGCCGATGCCGATGTGATCTTCCACGCCACCCGCTCCACCTCCCACCGCGAGGGGGATGAGCAGGTGACCGTCACCCAGCATTACCATGTCCGCCGCGCCGGCTCCCTGCGCTTTGAGCGCATCCCGGTGGATGCCTCCACCAAGATGCCGGACGAGCATATGGACGCCATCGAGCCCTTTGACTACAGCGAGATCAAGCCCTTCTCCACCGCCTATCTGCCCGGCTTCCTTGCCGACAAGTACGATGTGGAGATCAAGGACAGCGCCCAGCGCGCCGACGAACGGGCCACCAACACGGTGCTGGATGCCATGCGCGATGATGTGACCGGCTATGAGACCTGCACCGTGCGCTCCTCGAATGTAAACTTAAAACGCGGCGAGGTGCATTATGCGCTGATGCCGGTCTGGATGCTCAACACCAAGTGGAACGGGCAGGACTACCTCTTTGCCATGAACGGACAAACCGGCAAGATGGTGGGCGATCTGCCGATCTCCAAGGGCAAGCTGGCGGCCTGGTTTGGCGGCGTGTTTGCCGTGGCGGCGGCTGTGCTGTCGCTGATCTTTTAAGGGGGTGGCATTGTGATGAAGAAAAAGACGGCACTCTCTCTCATTCTCGCCCTGCTGCTCACCCTTTCGCTCTCCCTTTCCGCCTTCGCCTCCTATCAGGGGGTGCATCTCGACGATCAGGCCGGGGCGCTGACGGCGGAGCAGGCGGCCAACATCGAAGCGGCGGCAGCGCAGCTTTCGACGCAGTACGACTGCGGTGTGTACGTTGCCATCACCACCGATTATTCGCAGTACAGCGATGTGGATGAGATCGACGCCTCCTGGGTCTACTTTGATCAGATGGGCCTCGGAGAAGGGTTCGACGGCGACGGTGTGCTGCTGTTTCTCGACATTGACTACCGCTCGGCGACGGTGACGGTCGGGGGCGATTACGCCGGCCAGGTCTTCTCCGATGCGGCGACCTGGTACATGGAGGACCAGTACCTGCCCTCCTTCGGCAACAACGACTGGTACGGCGGCGTGGTGGCCTATCTGAACGGCTGCGACCGGGTGCTCAACGGAGCTGTCACGGGGGACAACGCATTTCTCGATGAGTACGACACCTCCAGCGGCTCGGCGCTGATTGTCTTCGGCGGCGCCTTTGTGGTGGCGCTGATTGTCTGCTTCTTCCTGATGGCGCAGATGAAGTCGGCCCGTCGGCAGACTTCGGCCTCCGCCTATGTGGCGGGCGCCGGTGCCCGCTTCCGGGCGCGGGAGGATCGCTACACCCACTCCACCGAAACCCGCGTGAAGATCAAGACCGAGAGCAGCGGCGGCGGCGGAACAACCCGCAGCGGCGGCGGCCACTCCAGCCGCAGCAGCCGGTTCTAAGCGGTGGTTTGTGTCGCTCACGGCAGGTTCTTTGAAGGTTTTCTCGTTTGGAGTTTCCATCCGTTTGAAGCTTTCATCAAAAGAGGATGGGCCTTGCGGCCCATCCTCTT
>JAFQKL010000242.1 GCA_017396965.1 Clostridia bacterium | reverse complement strand
GCTGCGCCGGGTCAAGGAGACGGTGAACCCCACCGAGATCCTGCTGGTGGTGGACGCCATGACCGGTCAGGACGCGGTCAACGTCGCCAAGAGCTTCAACGACCTGCTCGACATCACCGGCGTCGTCATGACCAAGATGGACGGCGACACCAGAGGCGGCGCCGCCCTTTCGGTCAAATATATCACCGGCAAGCCGATCAAGTTCGTCGGCAACGGCGAAAAACTGACCGACATCGAGGCCTTCCACCCCGACCGCATGGCCTCCCGCATCCTCGGCATGGGCGATATGCTCACCTTAATCGAAAAGGCCCAGCAGACCTTCGACATGAAGAAGGCCGAAGAACTTGAGCAGAAGATGCGCTCCCAGCGCTTCGATTTGAACGACTTCCTCACCCAGATGCAGCAGATGAAGGGCATGGGCAGCATGGAGCAGATCGCCGCCATGATGCCGGGGATGAACACCTCGGCCTTAAAGGACGCCGAGATCGACGAAAAGGCCCTCGCCCGCATCGAGGCCATCATCACCTCGATGACCCCCTAGGAACGCTCCCATCCCGACATCTTAAACGCCAGCCGCAAGCGCCGCATCGCCGCGGGCGCCGGTGTCAAGGTGGAGGACGTCAACCGGGTGCTGCGCCAGTTCGAGCAGATTGTCACCCTCACCAAGCAGCTCGGCGGCATGGGCAAGGGCCGCCGCAGAGGCTTCCGCTTCCCCTTCTAGCAGAACCAACCCTCCATTCGTCCGCAAATCCAATTTACAATAAAACTAATTTTTTGAGGTGGAACAACAATGGCTGTTAAGATCAGACTGCGCCGCATGGGCGCCAAGAAAGCCCCCTTCTACAGAGTCGTCGTCGCCGATTCCCGCTATCCGAGAGACGGTCGCTTCATCGAGGAGCTGGGCACCTACAACCCCCTGACCAACCCCAGCGAGTTCAAGGTGGATGCCGAGAAGGTTCAGACCTGGATCAAGAACGGCGCCCAGCCGACCGACACCGTGAAGGCTCTTCTCAAGAAGAACGGCATCATCTAAATCAGATGCTTGACAGTATGCGGTGCAGCTCCCCCCGTTTGGGAACACCGCGGTTGGAGGAACCCCCATGTTACAAGAGCTTTTGACCTGCCTGGCCAGGAATCTGGTCAACGACCCCGACGCGGTCTCGGTGACGGTCTCCACCAAGGAGGACGGCACGGTGCTTTACGAGCTGCGCGTGGCGGAGGGCGAGATGGGGCGTGTCATCGGAAAGCAGGGCAGGATTGCCAAGGCGATCCGCTCTGTGATGAAGGCCGCCGCCACCAAGGCCGGCGAGAAAATTCAGGTGGACATTGTAGGATAAACCGTAACGGAAAGCGATGCAGGCCGGAGGGCGTCTCGATAGACGGCTTTCCGGCGGGCGTCGCTTTTTTCCGGCAGGGGAGGCCCCTCTGCCAAACCGAAACTCCGAAAGGAGAAGAGAGCCTTGAATCTCATCAAAACAGGAAAGATCGTCACCACCCACGGCATCAGAGGCGAGGTGCGGGCAGAGGCCTGGAGCGACAGTCTTGAGGATCTGCTGCCGCACAAGGTGTTTTACACCGAAAAGGGCGAGCCGCTTTGGGTGGAGAGCAGCCGCGTCCACCGCGGCGCTGTCAACTTAAAGCTGAAAGGGTTTGACGACATTGATGCCGCCATGCCCCTCATCGGCACCGTCCTCTGCCTCGACCGCGACCAGCTCACCCTGCCGCCCGGCACCTATTTCGTCCAGGATCTCCTGGGTCTTTCGGTGGTGGACAGCAAGGACGGCCGCCGCTATGGCGAGATCATTCAGGTGCAGCCCACCGGCGCCAACGACGTCTACCACATCAAAGCGGAGGACGGCCGCGTGCTGCTGATTCCCGCCATTCCCCAGGTGATCGACTCGGTGGATCTTGAGACAAAAACCATGCAGATCACGCCGCTGGAGGGGCTGTTTGACCTATGACCTTCATCCTGCTCACCCTCTTTCCCGAGCTGTGCGCCGCCGTGCTCGGTGAGAGCATCCTCTCCCGCGCCGCCGCCGCCGGCCACATCAGGACCGACATCCGCGGCATCCGCCAGTACTCCACCGACCGCCACCGCCGGGTGGACGACTACCCCTTCGGCGGCGGCGGCGGTATGCTGATGACCGCCCAACCCTTAAAGGCGGCGGTGGACGCCGTCACCCGTGACTACGGCAAAAAGCCGCACACCATCTACCTCTCCCCCAAGGGCCGCGTCTTCTCCCAGGAGATCGCCAAAGAGCTGCTGCAGTACGAGAGTCTGTGCTTCCTCTGCGGACACTACGAGGGAGTGGATCAGCGCGCCATCGACCTGCTGGTGGACGAGGAGCTCTCGATCGGCGACTTCGTCCTCACCGGCGGCGAGCTGCCCGCCCTCTGCATTGTCGACGCCGTCGCCCGCATGGTGCCCGGCGTGCTGGCAGGGGAGGAGAGCTACCAGAACGAGTCCATCTATTCGGGCCTGCTCGAGTACCCGCAGTACACCCGCCCCGCCGTCTTTGAAGGGATCCCCGTCCCCGAGGTGCTGCGCCAGGGCAACCACGGCGAGATCGCCCGCTGGCAGCGCCGCGAGGCACTGCGCATCACCGCCGAGCGGCGGCCCGATCTGCTGCGTCAGGCCCCGATCACCGAGGAGGAACGCCGCTGGCTGGAGAGCCTGGGCTTTGTCCTCTGATTTGGATGGCCGAAGAACCCTCAGGCCCCTGTCCTCTGCCCACGAAAGACAGGACGGAAAAACGGGAACTTTTTTCCTCTTTTCCCGTCTGAAAGAATAAGCCCGGGCCGCGCCCCTTCTGCCGGGGGAGCGCCCAAAGCAAAAGTCCGCCGCTGCAAGAGAAAAATGACGGCGGCAGGGCAGGGGAGCGCCCTGCCCCCACCCCCGCAAGCCTCGCCCGCCGCCTTCCCCTGTCCCGCGGCGGACCCCGTTTTACAAAGGAGCTGATCCCATGGAAGGAGAGCGCAAACGGCGCGGCGACGGCCTCGGTCTGATGCTGGCCCTGATTCGAGACAGCTTTTTCTTTCGCCTCTCGGCCGCCCTCGGCAACGCCATCCAGCGCGGCGCCCGAGAGAGTCTGCTCGTCCGCTGGCTGACCACCGCCCCAAAGCAGCCCCGGGGCGGGCTTTGCCATGAGCTGCTGGTCGCCCGTCCGGCGGCGATGGTCAAGCGTCTGCGCCAATGGCTGGCGGCGCAGGTGGAAAACAGCTTTCTGCTGCGCCTTTGGCGCGCCGTCGTCCGGCATCTGCTGTCGCTGGACATGGTGTCCTGGGGCGGCGGGATGTTGGCCTTCGGCATCACGCTGCTCGCCGTCACCACCTTCCGCTTTCTCGGCGGACAGCTCCTGACCTTCGCCGGCATCCAGCTTGCCTTCTCGGTGGCCGCCATCATCTCCGGCCTGCTCAGCGCCTCCTGCCGTGAGCCGCTGGGGGAGATGCTGCTGGACAGCGGCATCTTAAGCCGCCTGCTGATCGACTTCGCCGGCATCCGCCGCTCCGCCCTCAAGGTGGAAAAGGCGGAACACGGCCTCATCATCCCGGTGACGATCGGGATTCTGCTGGCGCTGGTGACGCTGCGCATCCGTATTCTCTACATGGTGGCCGCCGTCATCGCCCTGCTCGGCGCGGCGCTGGTGCTCTGCATCCCCGAAACCGGCCTGCTCTTCATCCTGCTCGGCCTGCCCTTCCTGCCCACCATGCTGCTGGCCGCCGCCTGCCTCTATGTCAACGCCGCCTTCTTCTTCAAGTGGATGCGCGGCAAGCGGATGCTGCGCTTTGAAACGGTGGACCTGCTGGTGGTCGCCTTCGGCCTCGTGCTGCTGTTGCTGGGCGGCCTCACCTCGCTGCGCCCGATGGACAGCTTAAAGCAGGTGGCGGTGCAGGGCGTTTTCCTGCTCACCTACTTCACCGCCGCCAACGGCATCCGCAGCTATCGGATGTCGAAAAAAGCGATCAACTGCCTACTCCTCTCGCTCTTCCTCGCCTCAATGCTCGGCATCTACCAGAACTTTGCCGGCCTTGAGAACGCCATCAACTGGATCGATGAGGAGATGTTCGCCGAGATCGGCGCCCGCATTGTCGGCCCGTTCGACAATCCCAACGTCTTCGGTGAGTACCTGATTCTGCTGCTGCCGCTGGCCCTGTCCACCCTGCTCTGCCAGCGCGGCCTGCGGCGGCTGGCGGGCGGCGTGATCACCGCCGCGGCCGGTCTTGCCCTGGTCTACACCTGGTCGCGCGGCGCCTGGCTCGGTGCCATCGCCTCCCTCGGCCTGCTGCTGCTGCTCAGCTACCCCTGGCTGACCCGCCTCGCCCTGCCCGGCCTGCTGATGCTGCCCTTCCTGCCCGCCTTCCTGCCGCAGTCCATCCTCTCGCGGCTGATGAGCATCGGCAACCTGGCCGACACCTCCACCGCCTACCGCGTCTCCATCTGGACCGCCTCCTGCCGGATGCTGGGCGACATCTGGCCCGCCGGCATCGGCACCGGCTCCCCCGCCTTCACCGCCCTCTACCCGGCCTACGCCCTGGGCGGCGCGGCCTTTGCCCTGCATTCGCACAACCTCTTTTTGCAGATCTTCGTCGAGACCGGCATTCTCGGCTTCTCGGTCTTCCTGCTGCTGCTGATCGTCTTCTTCCGCCACGTCTTCTCCTGCTACCGCCACCTGCCCGAAAAGGAGCAGGGGACGGCCATCCTGTCGCTGGGACTCGGCGTGCTGGCGCTGATGGTGCAGGGGCTGACCGATCACGTCTGGTACAACTACCGCATCGTGCTGCTCATGTGGCTGTGCATGGGCCTTGCCATCGGGATGTCGCGCGACGATGTCCACAAAACCGACCTCGAGGAGGAATGGTATGAGATGTCTTGAGGTCCTCAGTGACTTAAACCGCGGCGGCGCGGGGGTCTATCTGGAAAACCTCCTCCGCCATGCGGCGCAGGACATGGAGTTCCACGTCGCGCTTCCCCAGGGCGCCGCCATGAGCGCCCGTCTCCGTGAGGCCGGAGCCACGGTCCACGAATGTCCCATGAAGGGCAACGCCTCTTACGACAAGGGCGATGTCGCCCTGCTCGGCGACCTCATCCGCCGCCTGCAGCCCGCCCTCGTCCACACCCACGGCAGCCTCTCCGGCCGCATGGCCGCCCGCAAAGCGGGCAAGGCCCGCACTCTCTACACCAAGCACACCTTAAGCACCCCCCGCGCCGGCCTCAAAGGCAAGGCCGCGGCGCTGCTGGACGACCGCCTCACCGACGCCTGCATCGCCGTCTCCGGCGCCTCGCGGCAGAACCTGCTGGACGACGGCATGAAGCCCCACAAGATCCACCTCATCTACAATGGCATCGAGGGCTTCGACCCGCCCACCCCCGCCGGACGCACCGCCGCCCGCGAAGGGTTGCCCGTCCCTGAGGACGCCCTGGTGCTGCTCTGCGCCGCCCGCCTCGAGCCGGTCAAAAACCACGCGCTGCTGCTCAGAGCCTTCTCCCGCGCCGCCGAACAGCACCCGCAGCTGCATCTGCTGCTGGCGGGGGACGGGGCGCTGCGCGCAGGTCTTGAAACCCTCGCCTCCCTCCTCCCCGGCGGGGAGCGCATCCACTTTCTCGGCGAGCGAGACGATATGCCCCGCCTCTATGCCGCCGCCGACCTCTTTGCCCTCACCTCCCACAGTGAGAATATGCCGCTCACCGTCCTCGAGGCGATGTCCGCCGGTCTGCCCTGCCTGCTGACCGAGGTGGGCGGCATGGCCGAGGCCGCCGTGACCGGGGAGACCGCGCTGCTGGTGCCGGATGACGATCTCGTCGCCGCTGCCGCCGCCCTCACCCATCTCTGCGGCAACGAAGACCTCCGCCAAACGCTGGGACAAAATGGACGGGCCCGCTACGAGGCCCGCTTTACCGCCCGGGTCTTCGCCGAGGAGACCCAAAGCCTTTACAGAAAGCTGGTGAATGGACAGTGAATCGAACATCCCGCCGACGCGGCCTCAACCTCTTCGATGCCTTCGTGCTGCTCCTGGTGGTGGCGGTGGGCCTGGTGGCCTTCTGGTTTATCCGCGGCACCGGCGCCGCAAACAGCTCCTCCGGCACGCCGGTGGCCGTCACCTACAAGGTGGAGCTGGTGGGCCTCCCTGCCGACATCCGCGATTCCGCCAAAACCGGCGTCGCCGTCCGCGACGGGGTCCGCCTGCAGAACATCGGCACCGTCACCGAGGTGTCCAGCACCAACTACTACCTCATGCTCGGCGACCCCGTCACCGGCGAGGTGCGCCGCAGTGAGGTGGAGGGGCTATACAATGTCACCGTCACCTGCGAGGCGGTGGGCGAGCTGCGCGGCAGCCGCGTGATGATCGGCGAGTATATGATCGCCATCGGTCAGCAGGTGGCGATGCAGTCGCCCGGCATCTCCGGCGTCGGCTACTGCGTGGGCCTTGATTATACCGAGATTGCATCGTAAAGGAGGGAGAAGCATGGCGAAGAAAACCGCAGGCGGCAGGGGAAAGCTGTTCGGCCTGCTCAACATTCTCGATCTGGTCATCCTCGTCTTTCTGATCTCGCTGGGCTTCGCCCTGGTGCTGCGCGGCGGCCTCAAGGACGATCTCGGCACCTCGGCCGACGATGTCAAGGTGGCCTTCACCTTACGCATCGAGCCGGTGCGGGTCATGACCTATATGGCGATTGCCGAGGGCGACCCCGTCTTTGATGAGGAGACCGGCAGCCGGATCGGCACCGTCACCAAGGTCACCGCCTCCCCCTACCAGCGGGAGGTGACGATGGAGGACGGCACCCTGATGTTAAGCCCCGACCCCGAGTACCTCTGCCTCATCGTCTCTGCCGAGGGGGTGGGCAAGGAGAGCGAGAACGGCATCCTCTTAAACGGCACCCGCTTCTGCTCCCCCGGCGCCAACATCAAGCTCGGCTTCCCCAACGTCACCACCACCGGCCGCTTCAACACGGTGAAGCTGCTGCCCTGACGGGGAGGTTGTCGCATCCGGCAAAATTTCCCGCATTTGCCGCAAAAGTGCCCCTGAAATCCGCCTTTCCACACCGAAATCTTGTGCAAATCCACGGCGCTTTCCTTGTTGACTTTTCACAATTTTTTCGGTATGATATTAGCATATGTAACAAAAGTTGTGTTACGGCGGCGGGCCGGCGAAAGGATCGGCTCCCGCCCGGCAAACTGCTATCAAGCTCCAAAGAGGAAAGGCGGAATAAGATGGTCAGACAAGAGCTGGTGCTTAAAAACAACGTGGGGCTTCACGCTCGCCCGGCGACCTTTTTTATCCAGAGAGCCAACGAGTTCAAATGCTCGATCTGGGTGGAGAAGGACAACCGCAGGGTCAGCGCCAAGAGTCTGCTCGGAGTCCTGTCGCTCGGCGTGGCGACGGGGGACAGTATCCTGGTCTCTGCCGAGGGCGAGGATGAGGATGCTGCCGTCGCCGGTCTGCAGGAGCTGGTCAACAGCAATTTCGGGGAGATTGCCTGAACCCCGCCCCTTGCCCGTCCTTTGGAAGGAATAAGGCATTTGCAGCCTGTCAACCGCTGTTGGCAGGCTGTTTTCCCATGTTTTGAAGAGTTTGCGGCCGGCAGACGACCGGCTGCTGAAAGGAGGCCCCATGGCACCCGTCCGCTCGCCCAAAGAGAATCCCCGCCTGGAAGAGCTGCGGCAGAAGGCGCGCCAGCTGCCGCTGCTGCCGGGGGTGTATTTCATGAAAAACGCCGAGGGTACGATCATCTATGTCGGCAAGGCCAAGGCACTGCGCAACCGCGTGTCCAGCTACTTCTCCGGCGTGGAGCGCCACACCCCCAAGGTGGCCAGCATGGTGGCCCAGGTGGAGGATTTCAACACCATCGTCACCGCCAACGAGCTGGAGGCGCTGGTGCTGGAATGCTCCCAGATCAAGCACTATATGCCGCGCTACAACATTCTGCTCAAGGACGACAAGAGCTACCCCTATATCCGCGTCACCATGGCCGAAGAGTACCCCCGCATCGAGCTCACCCGCCGCAGAGAGCAGGACGGCAGCCTCTACTTCGGCCCCTACAGCGGCAAGGTGGGCGAGGTGGTGGACCTGATCCGCAAAACCTTCCGCCTCCCCTCCTGCACCCGCTCCTTCCCGCGTGACATCGGCAAGGGCCGCCCCTGCCTGCACCACGCCATCAAAAACTGCATGGCCCCCTGCTCCGGCGAGGTGAGCAAAGAGCAGTACCACGAGGCGGTGCGCGAGGCGGTGGCCTTTCTCGAAGGGCGGCAGGGGGAGCTGATGAAGAACCTCGAAGCCCGCATGGAACAGGCCGCCGAGGAGCTGCGCTTTGAGGAGGCGGCGAGGCTCCGCGACCGCCTGGCGGCGCTGCGCCGCATCGAGCAGAGCCAGAAGGTGGTGGACGCCCCCAATGTCGAGCGCGATGTCATCGGCCTGCGCAGCGACGAGAAGACCGCCGTCGTTGTCGCCATGACCATCCGCGGCGGCCGCCTCACCGCCAGCGACAGCTTTTTCTTCGACAAGCGCGAGCTGGAACCCCCCGAGGCCGGCATGGCCGCGTTTTTGAAGCAGCACTATCTCGGGCGGGTGGACATTCCGAAGGAGATCCTCGTCAGCGTCGACCCCGAAGACGGGGAGCTGCTCGAGCAGTACCTCGGTGAGCGGGCCGGCCGCCGCGTCCACCTGCGCCGTCCCCAGCGGGGCGACGCGCGGCGGGTACTGGAGCTGGCCGAGCGCAACGCCGATCAGGCGCTGGCCCAGTCGGCGGACAAGGAGGAGAAGCTGCGCCGCAGCGTCGAGGAGCTGGCCGAGCTGACCGGCCTCTCCGTCCCGCCCCGCCGTATCGAGGCGGTGGACATCTCCAACACCGGCGCCAGCGAGGTGGTGGGCGGCATCGTCGTCTTTGTCGACGGCCGCCCCAGCCGCAAGGACTACAAGCGATACAAGATCAAAACCGTCGACGGGCAGGACGACTACGAGTCAATGCGCGAGGTCATCTGGCGCCGCCTGCGCCGCTATCAGGCGGGCGACGAGGGCTTTGACACCCTGCCCGACCTGCTGCTCTTGGACGGCGGCAAGGGCCATCTCTCCGCCGTCAAGGAGGTGCTTCAGGAGCTGGAACTGGAGCTGCCCGTCTTCGGCATGGTCAAAGACGACCGCCACCGCACCCGCGGCTTGGTGGGCGACGATGGGGAGATCACCCCCCGCCCCGTCAGCGCCGGCTTTCAGCTGCTGGCCGCCATTCAGGAGGAGGTCCACCGCTATGCCATCACCTACCACCGCTCCTTACGCGGCAAGCGCACCTTCTCCTCCCAGCTCACCGCCATCCCCGGCATCGGCAAGACGCGGGCGGCGGCGCTGCTCACAGAGCTGAAAACCCTCTCCGCCATCAAGGCCGCCAGCCTGGAAGAGCTGCAGTCGGTCCCCGGCATGAACAGCCGCACCGCCCTCGCCGTCTGGCAGCATTTCCACGGGGAGGGGACTGATCCGCGGCAAACCGGCGGATCCGCGCCGTGATTTTCACAGTGATTTACAGCCATTGACGGTTGACCGCAACGCCAAAACAGGATACAATAAGAAGCAGACCGAAAAAACAGCCGTCGGGACAGGCCCTGCCATCTCCCGCGGCGCGACAGGAGGTATGCGCATGAGGGTCATCACCGGAACGGCGCGGGGAATGCGTCTGGCCACGCTGGAGGGCAGCGCCACCCGCCCCACATCGGAAAAGGTCAAGGAGGGAATGTTCAGCGCCATCCAGTTTGAGATCGACGGGCGCACCGCCCTCGACCTCTTTGCCGGCAGCGGCCAGCTGGGCATCGAAGCCCTCTCCCGCGGCGCCCACCGCTGCGACTTTGTCGACAGCTCCCCCGCCGCCGCCCGCATCATCGCCGCCAACCTCAACAAATGCCGCCTGCAGGACAAGGGCGCCGTGCTGCAAAAATCGTGGGACAGCTTTGTCGCCTCCTGCAAGACGAAATACAGCCTCATCTTCCTCGATCCCCCCTACAAGCAGGGCCTCTGCCTCAAGGCGCTCACCGCCCTGCACGAGCGCGGCTGCCTCGCCGCCCACACCATCGCCCTCTGCGAAACCGGCACCGACGAAACCCTGCCGGAGGAGATCGGCCCGCTGCGCCTTTCGAAGACCTACCGCTACGGCAGCACCTTCGTCTGGGTCTACCGCACGGCGGCGCAGGTGGAAGGGGAGGAGGCGTGAGATGAGCAAGGTCATCTGCCCCGGCAGCTTCAACCCCATCACCCTCGGCCACCTGAACCTCTTTGAGCGCTGCTCGAAGCTGTTCGACGAGGTGGTGGTCGCCGTCACCCCCAACTCCGCCAAGACCTATCTGGTGACGGCGGAGCAGCGGGCGGCGTGGATCGCCCGGGCAACGGCGCATCTTCCAAACGTCAAGGTCGATGTCTGCACCGGCCTGCTGGCGGAGTACGCCGTGAAAAACGGCGCCGTCGCCCTGGTCAAGGGCCTGCGCAATCCGCAGGATATGGACATCGAATCGCAGATGTATTTCGGTAACCGCGAGATCTCAGGCGGCAGGATCGACACCGTCTTCCTGCCCACCGACGAGCGGTACACCTATCTCTCCTCCACCATCGTCCGCGACATCGCCGGCTACGGCGGCGAGATCCGCAGCTTCGTGCCGGACTGCGTGGCGGAGGAGATCGCGGCGGCCTATCTCAGACGGCCGTAACTTCGGAAAGGAGAGTCGCAATGAATCTGGAAGAGCTGTTTGACCGATTGATCGAACTGTTCGACGAATCCTGGCGGATGCCGCTGTCCAGCGGCAAGGCCGTGGTGGATGTGCTGGAGGCCACCGAGCTGGTGCGGGAGCTGAGAAACAACCTGCCCGCCGAGCTGGATCAGGCCAAGCGCATCGTGGAGGAGCGCAAGGAGATCGTCACCACCGCCCGCCGCGAGGCCGAGGTGATGATCAAAAACGCCGAGGAGAAGGCGCGGTTTCTCACCTCCAGAGAAGAGATCGTCGCCGCCGCCAACCGCGAGGCCAACGAGATCATCCTCGAGGCCAAGCGCCAGGCGGGCGAGGTGCTCAAGCAGGCCACCGAGCAGGCCACCGAGCAGCTCAACATGGCCAATAAACAGGCCTCCGAGCAGCTGGCCGACACCAGCGCCCGCGTCAAGGAGATGCGCACCACCACCAACGACTATGTCGAGCAGGTGCTGGCCATGGTGGAGAAATGTCTCAGCCAGGCGACGGGCGATGTGCGCCAGGCGCAGCAGAACTTCAAGAACGCCAGGCTGTAGTTGGCGACCCCTGCAGGGTCGCCCCCTGCAGGGGTCGCCGCCGCAGCGGCGAAAACCTTTCCGCACAACACCAGAGTCTCGCAGAAGGAGGATCGTCTCCCGACCTCTCCCCTGACAGGAGGGATGCGGAAGACACAGGGGCCAGGGGGCTCCCGCTTTCCTCCCTGGCGTTGCCACGGACAAAGCGTACGCACCTTTTTTCAGACGGAGGGCACACAGGGCCGCAAGACCCCGTGTGCCCTGTTTTTTTCCCGTTTGACGGCCGGCAGGGCAGGGAAGTCGTACGGAAAACGACAAATTCCGCACTTTCTTAGGAGTTCTGCACAAATTCCCGGATTTGAGAGAGAAAACCATGCTTCTGTCACCCTCAAAAAAATATTTTTGCAGGAATCCACCCTGTGCAGCTGCCGATATCTATTCAGCCGCCACCCCGCCCCGCCCCGCGGCCTTTGACGGCTTCCCTTGCCCCAGATCCCCGAAAACCCGGTTTCTCCAAGGAAAATACAAAAATAACCAGCGTTGGGGGGCGAACAGAAAAACAGATAAATATTCATAAAAGTAAATATAAATACAAAAATACCGAAAACCCACCCAGCCGTCCTGCGCCGGATTTGTCCCCCAAAGGGCAAAAAAAGGGCTACGGCATCTTGATTTTTTCAAAAACTGTGGTAAACTTATAGCTAAAGTGGAGAGAAAGGGAGTGGAGTGGAGCCAAGTGGGGATTTTCAGAAAAGCATAAAAATACATACAAATGTTCGCTTTTCTGAAGACTTCCCCGGTTGGCTCCACTTTGAGGCCCTCTCATGACCGGCAACGGCAACGCAGGAAAGGGGGGAGCGCCTTGCTCATCGGACAGGTTTCGCACAGCCTTGACGCCAAAGGCCGCCTCATCATCCCCCTCAAGTTCCGCGCCGATCTCGGCAGTCAGTTCGTCGCCACCCGAGGGCTGGACGGCTGCGTCTCCCTCTATCCCATGGAGGAGTGGCACCGCCTCGCCGCCCTCATCAAAGCCGCCCCCATCGCCGAGGGGCGCACCATGCAGCGATACTTCTTCGGCTTCGCCGAGGAGTGCGAGACGGATGCGCAGGGCCGCGTCCTGCTGCCGGTCAAGCTGCGCAGCCTTGCGGGGCTGACCCGTGAGGTGGTCATCGTCGGCGTCGAAACCCATCTTGAGGTGTGGGATGCCGCAAGGTGGGACGAGCTGGAGAACAGTGTCGACGATGCCGATGTCATCGCCGCCCTCTCCCGCAGCAGTCTTTAGGAGGTGGTTTCTTGCCGGAGTTCAAGCACATCTCCGTCCTGCTGCATGAGGCAGTCGAAGCCCTCGCCATCCGTCCCGGTGGCATCTATGTCGACGGCACCATGGGCGGCGGGGGCCACAGCAGCGAAATCGTCCGCCGCCTGCTCACCGGCCGGCTGATCGGCATCGACAAGGACGACTACGCCCATATGCGCGCCCGCGAGCGCCTCAAAGATCATCTCGACAAGGTCACCTTCGTCCGGGATGACTTTTCCAATCTCATCGCCGTTCTCGACCGCCTTCAGATCCCCGAAATAGACGGTCTTCTCCTCGACCTCGGCGTCTCCTCCTTCCAGCTCGACGATGCCGCCCGCGGCTTCTCCTACGCCAAGGAGGCCCCGCTCGACATGAGGATGGACCGCTCCTCCTCTCTCACCGCCGAGGAGCTGGTCAACACCCGCTCCGCCGAGGAGCTGGCCGACATCCTCTTCCGCTTCGGCGAGGAGCGCCATGCCCGCCGCCTCGCCGCCGCCATCGTCCGCCGCCGCGAGCAGGCGCCGATCCGCACCACGACGGAGCTTGCGGAGCTGATCGCCTCCGCCATGCCGGGCGCCTCCCGCAGAGAGGCCCAGCACCCCGCTCGCCGCACCTTCCAGGCACTGCGCATCGCCGTCAACGGCGAGCTGGACATTCTGGAAAACGCCCTGCGCGACGCCGTCTCCCGTCTCTCGGTCGGTGGCCGCCTCGCCGTCATTACTTTCCATTCACTGGAAGACCGCATTGTCAAGGAGACCTTCGCAGACCTCGCCCGCGGCTGCACCTGTCCGCCGGACTTTCCGGTCTGCGTCTGCGGCAACCGCCCCACCGTCGCCCTGACCCCGAAAAAGCCGATCTCCCCCAGCGAGGAGGAGATCGCTGCAAACCCCCGCAGCAGAAGCGCCCGTCTGCGCGTCTGCGAACGCCTTCCCTCGTAGCAGCGGCTGCGGGGGAGGCCCCGCATCGCCCGCCGCCCGCCCGGCCTGATTTCAAAAGGGTAAATTTCAAAAGGGAAGGATCGATCTCTGTATGCAGGACTATCGCAGCGGCCTCGGCAGCCGCCACTCCGCCATGGGCAACGTCTCCACCGCCCACGACTTCTCCGCCTATGACGTCCGCGCCAAGCAGCCCACCCGTGTGCGGGTGGACAGTCTGGTCGATCGCCGCCGCAAGCGCAACACCCGCCGCGCCGTGATCCGCAACGTCGCCGTCTGCGCCTTTGTCGTGCTGATGATGTGCGGGATCCTCATCAGCAACTCGCAGCTCACCGAGCTGACCGCCGAAGTCTCCAGCCTCAAGGCGAAAAACGAGGAGCTGATCAGCGAGCAAAAACGCCTCACCGCCCTCTACGACACCCAGATGGATCTCGCTGCCATTGAGGAGATTGCCACCGAGAAGCTCTATATGCAAAAGCTGGAGCAGAGCCAGATCGTCTATATCCGCCTGAACGGCGAGGACGTCGGCACCGTGATGGCGGGGGGAGACAGCCTTTTTGCCCGCGCCTTTGACGCTGTCGGCCAGATCGTGGCGGGTATGCGGTAGCGCGAGAACCCGGATGTTGCTTTGGCGGCCTGCCGACCGGTTTCGGCACACCGCCAAAGCAACATCTTTCATAATTTTCCAACCTCCCCACTATACTGCTAACCAAAGACACCGGGCGGGAAAGGAGCGCGGGTTTCATGAACAGACAGGACATCGACAACAAGACCCGGCGCAGGATGACCGTGGTCCTCTTTCTCTTCCTCACCTTCACCTTCACCTTCATCCTCGGACGCCTCTTCATCGTTCAGATTCTCCGGCACGAGAGCTATCAGACGAGAGCCATCGAGCAGCAGGTGAGAGACACCACCATCACCCCCCGCCGCGGCACCATCTACGACCGCAACATGAAAACCCTCGCCGTCTCCGCCTCCACCGAGACGGTGTACATCGCCCCCAAGTCGATGAAGGACGAATCCGAGCGGGTGCTGGTGGCCACCGAGCTGTCCCGCATCCTCGGAGTGGAGTATGAGACGGTCCTCAAAAAGTCGCGAAACGAAAATTACTACGAGATCATCAAGCGCCAGGTGGAAAAGGAGCAGGCCGACCTGGTGCGTGCCTTTGTCAAGGAGCATCAGCTCTCCTCGGTGGCCCTCGCTGAGGACTCCAAGCGTTACTACCCCTACGGCGCCTTCGCCTCCCACGTCCTCGGCTTCACCAATGTCGACGGGGAGGGCATCGAGGGCATTGAGGCTTACTACAACGACCTGCTCATCGGCAAACCCGGCCGCATCATCACCGCCAAAAACGCCCACGGCACCGATATGCCCTTCCAGTACGAGCAGTATATCGACGCCCAGAACGGCTACAGCCTGGTGCTGACCATCGACGAGGCGGTGCAGCATTTCATCGAGAAGGGCCTCGAGAACGCCGTTGTCGAGTTCAACGTGCAAAACCGCGCCACCGCCATTGTCATGGATGTCAACACCGGCGCCATCCTCGGCATGGCCACCAAGCCGGACTTTGACTTAAACAACCCCCGCGAGATCACCGATCCCGAGCTGCTCGCCGAGCTGGAGGCCCTCTCCGGCAGCGAGTACAGCGACCGCCAGATGGAGATCTGGCAGAGTATGTGGCGCAACAAGGCGATTGCCGACAGCTATGAGCCGGGCAGCGTCTTCAAAATCCTCACCGCCGCCATGGCGCTGGAGAAGAACGTCGTCACCACCCACGAGTCGTTCCACTGCCCCGGCTTCAAGGTGGTGGCGGGGGTGCGCATCGGCTGCTGGAAGCACGGCGGCCACGGCACGCAGAATATGCTGGAGGGCTTGAAAAACTCCTGCAACCCCGTCTTCATGGAACTGGGATCGCGCGTCGGCGGCGCAGACTTCTACGACTTCGCGGAGGCCTTCGGCCTGCTGGAGCGCACCGGCATCGACCTCTACGGCGAGGCCACCGGCATCTTCTTCGACAAGAACACCATCGCCGGCGGCCCGGTGGAAACGGCGGTTGCCGCCTTCGGCCAGACCTTCAAGGTCACCCCCATCCAGATGATCACGGCGGTGTCCGCCTGCGTCAACGGCGGCTACCTCTACCAGCCCTATCTGGTCAGCAAGGTGGTGGACGACAACGGCAACGTCCTGGAGAGCTACGACCCCGTCGCCCGCCGCCAGGTTCTCTCGGAGCAGACCGCCGCCACCGTCGCCACCATGCTGGAGCAGGTGGTCTCCACCGGTACCGGCAAAAACGCCTACATCAAGGGCTACCGCATCGGCGGCAAGACCGGCACCAGTGAAAAGATCGACGAGAAAAACGAGGAGGGCGTGGCCGACAAGCGCATCTCCTCCTTCTGCGCCATCGCCCCGGCCGACGATCCCCAGATCGCCCTGCTGCTGCTGATGGATGAGCCGGAGACCGATGTCGTCACCGGCGGCCTCACCGCCGCCCCCACCGTGCGCAAGATGCTCGAAGACATCCTGCCCTACCTCGGCATCATGCCCCAGTACACCGAGGAGGAGCTGGCTTCCCTTGAGCACACCGTCCCCGATGTCACCGGCCTGCCCATCCCCGATGCCAGAGAGCAGCTCAAGGGCGAGGACTTCGTCCCCACCGTCATCGGCGACGGGGAGACAGTCCTCGAACAGGTGCCGCGCAGCGGCCAGAAGCTCTCCCGCGGCGGCAAGGTTCTGCTCTATACCGAGAGCGGGGCGACCGGCTCCCTCAAAGAGGTGCCCGATGTCACCGGCCTCTCCCTCTCCGCCGCCCGTTCAAAGCTGGAGAAGGCCGGGTTCAATCTCAGCACGGCCGGCGTCGACCTCGGCAGTCAGGAGGCCCACGCCGTCGCCCAAAGCCCGATCGCCGGCAGTCTGGCGGAGGAGGGCAGTGTGGTGGAGGTGGAATTCGTCCACGAGGTCTCTTCCGAATGGGTCAACGTCAGCTACTGACCCGCACAGTCAGGGCGGCAGAGAATAAAAAGCCCGCCCGCACACCAACCTAGATGATGATAAGCAAGGAGGCGTATGACAATGATCACCTTACAAAAGCTCCTCGAAGGCGTGTCCTACCAGTATGAGGGAACCCTGCCGGAACTGGAAACCCCCATTCTCACGTCAGACAGCCGCAAGGTCTGTCCCGGCGCCGTCTTCGTCGCCATTCCCGGTGTCAAGGTGGATGGTCACAGCTTTATCCCCGCGGCCGTGGAAGCCGGTGCCGCTCTCATTGTCGCCTCCCGCCCGGTGGAAACCTCCGTGCCGCTGCTGCTGGTGGAGGACGCCCGCGAGGCCTATGCCCTGATGGCCGGCAATTTCTACGGCAATCCGGCAAAGCAGATGAAGCTGGTCGGCGTCACCGGCACCAACGGCAAAACCTCCACCACCTTCATCATGAAGCACGTGCTGGAGCAGCTCGGGGAGAAGGTCGGCCTGATCGGCACCGTCTTCAACATCATTGGCGACGTGGAGGAGGAGGCCGACAACACCACCCCCGACGCCATGGAGCTGCACGCCCTCTTCGACCGCATGGTCAAGGCCGGCTGCGGCTGGTGCGTGATGGAGGTCTCCTCCCACGCCTTGGACCAGCACCGCGTCGCGGGCCTGACCTTCCACTGCGCCATCTTCACCAACCTCACCCAGGATCACTTAGATTACCACGGCAGCATGGTGGAATACCGCCTTGCCAAGCAGAAGCTCTTTGACATGGCCGACATGGGCGTCTTCAACTTCGATGACCCCTTCTCCGCCCAGATGATCAAGGAGGCCGGCACCGGCCGCAACGTCACCTTCTCCGCCGAGAGCGACTTTGCCGATGTCACCGCCAAAAACGTCCGTCTCTACGCCGACCGCATTGAGTATCAGGCGGTTTCCCGCGGCGAGATCAACCGCGTGAGCGTCAAGATGCCGGGCGGCTTCAATGTGAAGAACACCCTCGGCGTCATGGCCGCCTGCCTCGCGATGGGCATCTCCCAGCGCAAGGTGGCGGAGGCGCTGCGCAGCTGCAGCGGTGTCAAGGGCCGCATCGAGGTGGTGCCTACCGACACGCCCTATACCGTCATCCTCGACTATGCCCACACCCCCGACGCCCTCACCAACATCGGCTGCGCCATCCGCGACTTTGCCACCGGCCGCATCCTCGTCGTCTACGGCTGCGGCGGCGACCGTGACCGCACCAAGCGCCCGCTCATGTCCCGCGCCGTCACCGCCTTCGCCAGCTACTTCGTCCTCACCAGCGACAATCCCCGCACCGAGGACCCCCAGCAGATTATCGACGACGCCCTCGCCGGCCTCAAGAGTACCCGCATCCCCCACGCCGTCATCATCGACCGCACCGAGGCGATTGAGCACGCCCTGCGCAAGGCCGGCCCCGGGGACATCGTCCTCATCGCCGGCAAGGGCCACGAGACCTATCAGATCCTCGCCAGCGGCAAGATTCACTATGACGAGCGGGAGATCGTCCGCGATCTGGTGGCCAAAATCAACGCCGAAAAAGCGGCCGACACCGCCCCCCTCCCCAGAAAGCGGGGCAGAAAGAAAAAGCAGCCGGTGGAGTTCTGATCTGCCGGAACCATCCCGCGTAAACAACGTCCGGAAGGAAACGATCGCATATGGACTTTATGCCCCTGGTCTTCTCCCTGCTGCTCTCGGCAGGCATGATGCCTTTTCTCATCCCCTATCTGCGCAAGCTGAAGTTCGGCCAGACCATCAGAGAGGATGGCCCCACCTGGCACAGCGCCAAGTCCGGCACCCCCACGATGGGCGGCGTGGCCTTCGCCCTCTCCACCACCTGCGGCATCCTCTTGGGCGGCTTCGCGGCCTACGGACGGTTCCCCCGCCACGCCGTGCCGGTGCTGCTCTCCGCCCTCTCCTTTGGCTTTATCGGCTTTGTGGATGACTATATCAAGGTGGTCAAAAAGAGAAACCTCGGTCTCACCGCCAGGCAGAAACTGCTGCTGCAGGTGCTGGCCTCCCTGGCCTTTTTGATGACGATGAAAAATGAGGGCCTGCTCGGCAGCGGGCTTCAGATCCCCTTTGTCAACCGCACCCTGCCGCTCGGCTGGCTGATCTGGCCGGTTTCGGTCTTCATCCTCATCGGCACCGTCAACGCCGTCAACCTCACCGACGGGCTGGACGGCCTCTGCACCTCGGTCACCCTGCCGGTGACCCTGCTCTTTGCCGTGATCGGCAAGCTCTACGGTATGGAGGACCTCTTCTGCGCCGCCACCGCTCTTATGGGCGGCCTGCTCGGCTTTCTCCCCAGCAATCTCCCCAAGGCCAAGGTCTTCATGGGCGACACCGGGGCCTTCTTCATCGGCGGCGCCGTCGCCGGCATGGCCTACCTCGCCGGGATGCCGGTGCTGCTGGCGCTTTGCGGCATTGTCTATGTCGCTGAGGCGATGTCCGACATTCTCCAGGTCGGCTACTTCAAGATGACCGGCGGCAAGCGCCTCTTCAAGATGGCGCCGCTGCACCACCACTTCGAGATGAACGGGCGCACCGAGGCCCAGATTGACCTGCTGTTCACCACCGTCTCGGTGCTCGGCTGCCTGCTCGGCTTCCTCGCCTACCGCGGCTTTTTCCCCTACATCTGAGCGCCCTGACCCCCCATCCAAACAGAAAGGAGGCGACCGGCATGAACCAGCCCCGCCGCAGCGGCAGAGAGCGTCCGCAGCCCACCGGGCACTACAACATCACCCAGCTGCAGCGTCAGGCGCAGCAGCCCCATCCCCGGGCGACGGAGATGGATCTGCCCTTCTTCGTGCTGGTCTGCCTGCTGGTGTCGATGGGCCTGGTCATGGTCTTCTCCGCCTCCTCCGCCTCCGCCTACTACCGCTTTGGCGACAGTTACTATTTCATCCGCTCCCAGCTCAAATGGGCCGTCCTCGGCCTTGTCCTCATGCTGGCCACGGCGCGGCTCCTGAATGAAAAGCTGCTCGACCTGATGGTTTACCCCGTCGTCGCCGTCTCGCTGATCACGCTGGTGCTGGTGCTCACGCCGCTCGGCACCGAGCTCAACGGCGCCCAGCGCTGGCTGTTCGGCTTTCAGCCCTCCGAGATCGCCAAGCTCGCCCTCATCCTCAGTATGTCAAAGCTGATCTGCAACAACCGCAAGCGGATCAAAACCTGGGAGGGCGGCCTCCTCCCCTGTATGCTGCTGCTCGCCCTCTTCTGCGGACTGGTGGTGCTGGAGCGCCATATCTCGGCCACTGTGCTGCTGCTTGGCATCGGCGTCATTTTGATGTTTATTGGCGGCATCAATGTCAACTGGCTGTGCGGCCTCGGCGCTGCGGGCCTCGGTGCGCTCGGTCTGGTGGTGCTGGTCAGCGACTATGCCAAACGCCGGATGTACCTGTGGCTCAACCCGGAGGTGGAGCCGCTCAAGGGCAACTTTCAGATCACCCAGAGCCTGCTGGCCATCGGCAGCGGCGGAATGTTCGGCCTCGGCATCGGCAAGAGCCGGCAGAAGTATATGTATATCCCCGAGCCGCAAAACGACTTTATCTTCGCCATCATCTGCGAGGAGCTGGGCTTTGTCGGCGCGCTGATCATCATTTTGGTGTTCATGCTCCTCATCTGGCGCGGCTTCACCATCGCCTATGCCGCCCCCGACCGCTTTTCCTCGATGGTGGTGGTGGGCATCATCTCCCAGGTGGCGCTGCAGACCATCCTCAATATCTGCGTTGTCACCGGCCTCGTCCCCAACACCGGCATCGCCCTGCCCTTCTTCTCGGCCGGCGGCACCTCGCTTGTGGTGCTGATGTTTGAGATGGGCATCGTCCTTGCCATCTCCCGCAGAGCAAAAATCTGAGCGCGGCGCCTCCTGCCGATGGGGCAGGGGAGACGCCAAAGGAGTGTTGAGCCATGAAGGTGCTGCTGTGCGGCGGCGGCACGGCGGGCCATGTCAACCCCGCCCTCGCCATTGCCGACTTCATCAAGGGCCGCCGGCCGGGCAGCGACATCCGCTTTGTCGGCACCCCCTACGGCATCGAGAGCAAGCTGGTGCCCAAGGCCGGCTATCCACTGGTGACGATGGATGTCCGCGGCTTCAAGCGCAAGCTGACCTTTGACAACGTCACCAACGCCGGCCGCGCCCTGGCGGCGGTGTTTCGCTGCAAAAAGCTGATCCGCGAGTTTCAGCCGGACCTGGTCATCGGCACCGGCGGCTATGTCAGCGGCCCCCTCGTCTGGGCCGCCTGCGACAAGGGGATCCCCACCGCCATCCACGAGCAGAACGCCTTCCCCGGCCTCACCACCAGAAAGCTCGCCCCCCGGGTGAACAAGGTGTTGCTCGGCTTCGAGGCGGCGGCAACGCGGCTCAAATGCCGTGAGAGCGTGCTGGTGGGCAACCCCATCCGCCGCGAGATTCTCTTTGCCGACCGCGCGGCGGCCAGAGAAAAGCTCGGTCTTGCCAAGGATGAGCGCCTGCTCGTCTCCTTCGGCGGCTCGATGGGTTCGCGCCGCTTCAATGAGAATATCATGTCTCTGATGGCCCTCCACTGCGAGCAGGGGGCCTTTCGCCATATCCACGCCGCCGGTCAGTTTGGCATCAAATGGATGCCGGACGAGCTGGCAGAGCAGGGGATCACGATGCAGCGATACCCGAAGATCGACATCAGAGAATACATCTACGATATGGAAAGCGTCATGGCGGCGGCAGACCTTCTCATCTGCCGCGCCGGCGCGATCACGCTGGGAGAGCTGGCGGTGATGGGGAAACCCTCCATCCTGCTGCCCTCCCCCAACGTCACCGACAATCACCAGTATTTCAACGCCCTCGCCTTCGCCGAAGCGGGCGCCGCCCTGCTGCTGGAGGAGAAGGACACCACAGGCGCCGCCCTCTATGAGCGGGTCAGCTCCCTCCTCTTTGACGATGCCCGCCTCGCCGCCATGCAGCAGGCCGCCCACGGCCTCGCCATCTTCGACTCCGCCCAGCGCATCTACGACAGCATCACCCCCCTCGTCACCGCTTGACAGGCACCGCCCGCCCCCCTTTTGCATAACATGAGGCAAAGAAGGAAGGGTGGCAGAGTATGACGATCTACCAAGTGGAAGGCGGCCGGCCTTTGACCGGCGAGCTCTGGGCGCAAGGCTCCAAAAACGCGGCACTGCCGCTGCTCTCGGCCGCCGTGCTGGCCAAAGAGCCGGTGACGCTGCAAAACTGCCCCGTCATCGACGATGTGGCAGCACAGCTCGAGATCCTGCGGGCACTGGGCTGCACCGCCCTGCGCCTCGGCGACAGCGTCCGCCTGGAAGCCGGCCGCGCACAGGGTGTGGCGGTGCCGCGCGAACTGATGGGGCGGATGCGCTCCTCCGTGATGCTGCTGGGGGCCCTGCTGGGCCGTCACCGCAGGGGGCAGATCTGCACCCCCGGCGGCTGCGCCATCGGCGCCCGGCCGATCGACTATCACCTCAGGGCCTTCGAGCAGATGGGGGTCCGCATCGAGTGGGAGGACGATTGCCTCACCGCCCGCCTCGACCGGGCGCGGGACAGCGACCTCACGCTCCCATACCCCAGCGTCGGCGCCACCG
>JAFQKL010000241.1 GCA_017396965.1 Clostridia bacterium | reverse complement strand
TCCTACCGGAATTGTCCGTCACGATGTTACCATTACCTTGCTGGATGATGCCGGCAATGCTTCCGGTCCTGTCTGGACTCTGATCAATGCCTGGCCCGTGGCCTATACCATTCCCGACCTGTCCGGTATGGGCGGCGAAGTGGCGATTCAGTCGATCGAGCTGTGCCACGAGGGCCTCTGGATGACCACCACCGGCGGCACCGCCGGCCCTGCCTCCTCCATCTAACCGCAGTGTAACATGATCTGTGCGGGCGGCCCCGCGGACGGGCCCCTTGTCCGCGGGGCCGCCCCCGCACAGTCAGTCAAGAGGTAACAGCTATGCAGACAGAATATGAATTCATGCTTCCCAGAGGATATGTGGATGCCAACGGCGAGCTTCACCGCAAGGGAACCATGCGGCTTGCCACGGCGGCGGACGAGATCCTGCCCCTGCGCGATCCGCGGGTGCAGCAGAACTCGTCCTATTTGTCTATTATCCTGCTTTCCCGCGTCATCACCAAGCTCGGCACCCTGCCGGCGATCAACAACAAGGTGATCGAGGATCTCTTCACCATGGACCTCGCCTACCTGCAGGATCTCTATCAGCGCATCAATATGTCCGAAATCCCCTCCTACCATCTGACCTGCCCCCACTGTGAGCAGCATTTCGAGGTGCCGCTGGATTTTTTGCTCACCTAGGGATTGTCCTCTATCCCAAAAACAGGTTATATGAGGAGATGTCGTTCTTAGCCTACTACCTGCACTGGTCCCGCGAGGATTTGATGCAGCTCGACCACCAGGAGCGGCGCAGATGGTGTGAGGAGATCTCCGCCATCAACAAGAAACTCAGCGGCACAGAGCAGAACACATTCCAGTTCAAGTGAGGTGAGCCAGGATGAGTGACTTTTCCACCCGGCCGGACGGGACCAAAGACCCGTTTCGCACATTCCGATTCAAGGTGAAGATGGGCGGCCTCGGCTATATGGACATCGGCGGCACCACCGTCGGCGCCTTTTCCCAGTGTTCCGGCATCAAGGCCACCAACCATGTGCTGCGGGTGCGCACCGGGGCAGACGGCCGCGGGGTGCAGGGCATCATCCCCACCATCGTGGAGTACAGCAACGTCACCCTCACCCGCGGCGTCATCTCCAGCAACGACTTTTTGGACTGGGTGTTCAGCTGTATGCCGGGCTACGCCATCGGCCCCATCACCGCCACCCGCCGCACCATCGACATCATTGTGCTCGATGAAAAAGGCCAGGAGGGCATCACCTGGACGCTGCACGGCGCCTACCCCGTCTCCTACGAGCTGGCGGGGCTCGACGCCTCGGCCGACGGGGTGCTGATGGAAAGCCTCGAATTTGCCTATGCCGGCCTGAGCCGGTCCGGCGTGTAAGGGGGAGAGCGGATGATAGACCAGCTGTTGATGGATCAGTTCACATCCGGCGCCTATTTCAGCGTCGTGCTGGGCGGCAACCCCTTGGGGATGAGCGGACGCTTCACCTCCGTTTCGGGACTTGGAATGCAGTTTGAATACGAAACCGTCCGCGAGGGCGGCAGTATGTACCCCCGCTATTTCCTCAAGCACGCCGTGCCTCAAACCCTGGTGCTCGAGCAGGGCACCGTCACCTCGGTGGACACCTTTTCGGCCTGGGTGAACATGGTCAACATGGGGATGTCCGTCCCCCTGGCGGGGATTATCACCTTAAATGACCACCGCGGCATCGCCATGCGCACCTGGACCATCGCCGGCGCCCACATCGTCAAATACGTCGGCCCGAATCTCGACAGCAACAACGTGCAGCTCGCGGTCAACCGCATTGAGCTGCTTTACGGAGGATGCACCTGATGGAGCCCATCGCCCCCCTCGCCCGGACAAAAGCCGATATGTCGGTGCTGCGAAAAGACATCCTGCCGGTGTCTCCCTTCGCCGTGCTCTCGCAGGCCTTTCACGAGCAGATCATGGGGCGGTTTGAGAGCAGGAAGGGCTTTTTTCCCATGGTCAGCCTCGAATATCTCTACCCGGAGGAGGCGGCGGAGGAAGAGACGGCTGCCGGCGAGGTGCATCTTGATGTCAGCCTCAAGCTGATCCTGCAGCAGCTCAAAGAGAGCGGCAGCGACCCCGCGGCAGAGCGTATTTTGAAGAAGGTGGAGACGCTTCACCTCGCGCGGCTGGAGAAGGAGGGCATCACCCTGCGTCAGCCCCCCGCAGCCCGCCCCGCCCGGACAACCAGGCCCTCCACCCATGTGGGCAGACCCTCCGCCTCCCGGCCCGAGGTGCTGCGTCCTCCCGCCTACGGACAGACGGCAGGGCAGGGAAGCCCCGCGCTCCCGACCCGACCGATGTTCGGCAGGACGGAGCGCCCCGGCAGGGCGCCGGAACGTCCGGGATCCTTGACAGCCTCCGCTTCCCCCGCACACCTTTCCCGACCGGGCGTGCAGCCTGCCCCCGCCGCAGCTGCCACGCCGACGGCAGGGACAGCCTTCCCCCGTCCCGCTGCCCACGGATCCGTGCAGTCCGGCGACGCTGCTCCCGCCGCAACGCTCCTCGGCGCCGCCGACGGACGAAGTTCTCCCCGCGCTGCGTCCGCCCCTCTGCCAAGCACCACCCCCGCCGCCCCGCTGCAAAGCCGCGGCATCGACCCTGCCTTCCCCCATCTGCCGACGGCGCAGCCCTCCTCCGCCTCCCTTTCGACCGACCGCCCCCGCGCAGCGACCGCCATCACACCGCCGGTTGCGGGGGAAGACCTTCGGGGCCTGTGGGGGAGACCTCCCGCCCAGATCAGTCACCTCACCCCGCAGGAGGACACGCCCGCTGTCCCCGCCGAGAGTCCCCGTCCGACGCCGGAGATGCTCCGCCGGATGGAGCAGGCCGCGACCCGGGCCGCAGCCGCCCTCGCCGGCGCTCTGCCCCCCCTCCCGCAACAGCCCCTGACGCAGGACCCGGGCCGCACAACAGCCCAGCCCGTCCCGCCCCGCCCCGAGCCGACCGCGCAG
>JAFQKL010000025.1 GCA_017396965.1 Clostridia bacterium | reverse complement strand
TTTTGGATGATGAGATGTCGAATCCGCTCGGTTTCGTAGTCGGTCATGTCCAGCGCAGCGAACTGTGCAGCAGTGTGCGCAAGCGCCATCTCCCTGGCGGTTTCAGGGTTGAAGCCCGGGGATTCAAGGATTTCGGGGAAGGGGGTTTCTTCCAATGCCGTCTCCCCTGCCCTGTCCTTTGTCTGAACAAGGTCAGGATTCTCTGTCAGCCTCGCCAGAATCTGTCCCACCGCCGCTTGGATCTGTCCCGTTGAAAGGGCCGTCGATCGGCTTGCACAGACCGGGCAGAACCAGCGTTTTTTCTCACCTTTGTTGACGCTCTCAAGCACCCCTTCACAGGTGGAACACAGCGCCAAGCGGCGGATTTCTTTGGACAGGCTGCTGTCGGCGGCGCTCTTGCCTGTCTGCGGTCTGGCAACCCTCGCTGCGTGCTGCAGCTCCCGCGAAATTATGGCCGGATAACGGTCAGAGCCGGTATAGACCGGGCAGTCGAGAATCCGGGCGATTATGTTCTTGTTCCATGGTCGTCCTGTTTTGTCGTACGGCTCTCCCCTGCTGTTCAGCTGCTCAACCAACCGGTTGTAGGAGGTGCCGGTGGCGTAGGCGGTAAAGATCTCCCGGACAACGGCAGACTCCTTTGGATCCGGGAGGATACAGCCGGCGCGGACAGTATAGCCGTAGGGGTACTTTCGATAGGTCATGATCTTCTCGTCCTCTCGATGGATTCAGTCAGTTCGAGACCGTTGATGAGGTGAAAGCGAAGCGCCGTGTTGCTCTCGACGGTGATCCGGCTGACGATTTCGGCAAAGATCTCGTCATCAAATTCCGAGAGAAAGTCGGGCATGGTTTCGAGGAGCTCGATCAGGGCCTCGGTTTTGCTGAGCGTGTCATCATGGTGCTGTGCGAGAATTCTTCGTTTTTGCTCTTTGACCTTGTGGAGCTGCGCAGCGATTTGGTTGTTTTGTGTAAGATAAAGATCAGCGTCAATGAGGCCGACTCGGTTCATCTCGGCCAGCATCCGACGCTGATCCTTGCAGTCTGCGATCTGTTGGTTGAGCAGGGCAATGTCCGGATGACAGGACACAGCCCGTTCCTGAACCGCCCTGAGTTCAACGAGCAACTGACTGAGCAGTGCAGTCCCGTGCTTTAGCCTGTGGAAAAGACAGAGAAACGCCTCTTGCACCTGGGATTCCGGGATCTGGGTGAGAGGACAGTCACCTCCTTCATCGTGCGCAACGCAGACCCAGTAGTCGATCTGACGCACCCGCTTGCGCCGCATCCGACCGCCACAGGCACATCGAATCTTTTTACGGAACACACTCTCCTCCCGCGCCGCGCCGCCGGTGCGCTGCCGCTGACAGAGCAGGCGCTGCTGCGCGGCCTGAAATGTCTCGGGAGAGATCAGGGCTTCGTGGGTGTCTACAGCGTAGAACTGCTCCCTCTCTCCGTGATTTCTGTGCTTGCGAAAGGGCAGATGTTCTGTTGTGTAATACTTTTGCCAGAGGGAGTTGCCGGTGTATTTTTCATTGGACAGGATTTGGCGAACCACCGTTGAATGCCATCTCCCTTTCCCGAACCGACACGGAATGCGGTCGACGGTCAGTTCCGAGGCAATCTCCACCGAGCTTGCGCCGGCAAGGAACGCCTCGAAGATTCTGCACACCACCGCAGCTTCTGCGGGCTCCCGGACAATCCGGCCTTTCTCTCGCCGGTATCCGTAGGGCAGACAAGGCGGGACGAAGGTGCCCGCCTCCATCCGCTTCCGGTAGCTCCACCGCATGTTGCCCGAGATACTCTCGCTTTCGGTCTGGGCGAGGGCGGCGAAGATGGAGGTGAGGAGCTCGCCGGTGACTTTGGCGGAGTCGATGGC
>JAFQKL010000240.1 GCA_017396965.1 Clostridia bacterium | reverse complement strand
CGCCTCCTCCTCGAACACGCGGATGAACTCGGCGCCGATGATCTTGCGCTTCTGCTCGGGGTCGGCCACGCCGGCCAGCTTGTCAAGGAAGCGGTCGGTGGCGTCCACATAAACCAGCTCCGCGCCCAGCCCGTTGCGGAAGACCTCGATGACCTCCTCGCTCTCGCCCTTGCGCATCAGGCCGTGGTTGACGTGTACCGAGGTCAGCTGATTGCCCACCGCCTTGATGAGCAGGGCCGCCACCACCGAGCTGTCCACCCCGCCGGAGAGGGCCAGCAGCACCTTGCGGTCGCCGATCTGACGGCGCAGCAGCTCCACCTGGTCGGCGACGAAGTTCTTCATGTTCCAGTTGCGCTCCGCCCGGCAGAGGGCAAAGAGGAAGGGGGTGAGGGCCGCGTCCAGCGCCGCGTCGTCCTCGGGGAGGGCGGGCAGGTCCTGGGGACGGCGGGCGGTCTGATGGTCGATGACCAGCAGGGGCAGGCCGGATTCGTAGACAAAATCAGGGGCTTCGACGGCGACTCCGTCCACCACGTTGTTGCGGCCGCCGTTTAAGATGATGCCCTTGAGATTCTCCTGCATCAGCTCCTGGGCGGTGATGTCGTGCGGGTAGATCTCGCTGTAGACCCCGAGGGCGCGCACCCTGCGCGCAAGCCGCGAGTTGTCCTCACTGCCGAGATCGAGAATGGCGATCAGATCCTGTTTCATAGCTGCCTTTTCCCTGCCTTTCCAATATCTCCTCCCGATTTGGGAGACGGTTTTCGTTGACATTTTATTTTCTCACACCGGGCGGCAAATTGCAAGGGGGAAACGGGGAAATTTCCGCTCCACATCTGCCAAAAATTCCGAGGTCCCGGGCGGGGATTTTGTCGTTTTGACGCCGGGTGCCGCGGGGAGGCAACTTGGGCGGCCGGGGTGCATAAGGATAGAGCAAACCAAGCTGTGAGGTGTTGTTATGCGCTGCATCCCAAGAGGAGCAAAGGCCCTGGCGGCGGCCGGTCTCTGGCTGGCGCTGCTGCTGACGCCGGCGGCGGCCGGGTGGTCGGTGACCGAGAGCCGCTATATTGTCGACGACGTCTGCGATTTCACCGTGGAGATCACCGACCGCAAGGAGTCGCTCCGGCTCGATAAAAAGCTGTTTTCCTCCCTGCTCGGCAACCTGATCGAAAAGCCCAGCTACATCACGGTGATCGAGCTGCCCACCGAGGGGGCGATCACCCACGGCGGCGACGGCGTGGTGGTGCTGGACACCTTCTCCCTCGGCGGCCTCTCCGCCCTTCGCATCACGCCGAAGGCCAACACGCCGGCCTCCTTCTGCTTCATCGCCGCCAACAAGGAGGGGCAGAGCACGCCGCTCTGCCGTCTCACCGTCATCCCGGCGGCGACGGCGATGGCGCCGGTGGCGGAGGACCTTGTCCTCGAGACGGGAGCGGGAATGAAGGTGGGCGGCCAGCTCTCCGGCCACGCCCCGGACGGCGGAACGCTGGCCTTTGAGCTGGCGGACGCCCCCTCCAAGGGGGATCTGGTCTGCTCGGGCAGCGGCTTTGTGTACACGCCACACGTCGGCGAGACGGGGCGGGATTCCTTCACCTATGTGGTGCGCGACAGCGCGGGCAGCCGCAGCGAGGAGGCCACCGTGTCGCTGCGCATCGCCGCCCCCAGCGAGGTGGTGCAGTACTGCGACATGGGGGAGAGCCTGATGGGCTATGCCGCCGCCTGTCTGGCCGAGGCCGGAATTCTGCGCGGCGAGCGGGTGGGGGGTGTGGACTACTTCCACCCCGAGGCGGCGATGGCGCAGGGCGAGTTTCTCACCCTGCTGCTCAACGCCGCTGGGCTGGAGCCGGCGAGTCTGGCGGAGGGCGCGGAGCAGCAGCTGACCGTGGCCCAGGCGGCGGCGATGGCGGGGGAGCTGCTGGGCTACGCCATTGAGGTGCAGCCGCGACAGGGACACCCGGGGGCGTGGAGCGAAACCGCCGTGGCGGCGGTGGGCGACAGCGCCCTCACCCGCGAGGACGCGGCGGGGATCCTCTGGCAGGTGTACTGCGCGGTGCAGGGGGAGTGACGGGGGTGAGTCCTCCTTCCGCTGTCGGCAGGCATGAAAATACGTCATATTTCACACCTGTTTTCATTTCACTTCAAAAGTATTCTATCGCTCAGTTAAGTGGTAAAATACTTGTAAGAGGTGATGAAGATGAAGGATCCGCAGGCGCGTCTTCTGCAGCTGCTGCAGGAGCGGGGATGGACGGAGTACCAGCTTTCCAAGCGGTGCGGGCTGGCGCAGTCGACGATCGGCAATATTTTTCGCCGCAACACCGTGCCCTCCATAGCGACGCTTGAAACGATTTGCCGGGGGTTTGGCATTACCCTGTCGCAGTTTTTTGCCGAGGGGGATGTGGTGGAGCTGACGCCGGAGCTAAAGGAGCTGTTCGAGGGCTGGCTTTGGCTGACGGCGGAGCAGAAGGCCGCGGTGCTGCAGCTGATGAAGGCCATGCAGCGGGACAGCGGGACGTAACAAAGGCGCCGGGCCATGCCGCTGCGATCACGATGACAAACGGGACAGGAAATCTTCGGATTTCCCGTCCCGTTTTCTCTATGGCCACATCGTTTCCCCGGTGCCCCTCGATTTCTCCGGCACACGCAAAAACCCCGTCAGCCTAAGCTGACGGGGTTCGGTACTGGTGCGAGTGACGGGACTTGAACCCGTACGTCTGTTGACACACGCCCCTCAAACGTGCCTGTCTGCCAGTTCCAGCACACTCGCCTATAACGTGTTTTATTATAGCAAAGCTCCCACCCGTTGTCAAGAGATTTTTGACAAAAAATTATGGAACAGGGAGGAAAATTTCTGCCACAGGCAAGGGCAGCTCCGCACGGCGTTGGGCCGGGGGCAGAATCGACCGGACGGCGCCGAAAGACGCTGCGGGCCGGAAGAAGCAGCGGCAGCAGTGCCGGGGCAGAGTCGGCAGCACCGGGGAGCCAGAAGCGGCAGCGCCGGGCGAAAAACAGCAGGCCGGACCCTTCTCCCACACCGCAGCCGGTCAGGGGCGGACCCCTCGGCCGCGCTGCGCAGATGTCAGGCGAGATCCGGCCCCGGCCGATCGTCCACCGGCGTCAGCGTCAGCAGCGCGGCGTCGAGCAGCTCGGCCTCTCTGGGATCGTGGGTGACCAGCAGGGTGGTGACCCCTTCGCTGTGCCGCTTCAGGTAGCGGATGG
>JAFQKL010000239.1 GCA_017396965.1 Clostridia bacterium | reverse complement strand
TTAGTATAACAGACCATCCCCCTGTTTGTCAAGCCCTTTTTTCAAAAGAATTCGATCTTTTTTTGATTTTTTCGCCGCAGCAGGGCGGAACCTGTCAGGAGGGCGGCGGCCGCAAGGGCGCTTGGGCAGACGGAACTCCCCGGGGCGGAAACGGTCGGTTTCCGCCCCGGGAGTTATTTACAAAGACACCGGGCCGCTCACGCCTTAGCGCTGCTCCCGCAGAGGTCGGCAAGAGACGGCCACACCAGCCGCTCCGAGTCTGAGCGGGCGCCGTACAGATCATCCTCAAAAAAGCGGTCGTGCTGCGCGCCGAGGCGGGTGTAGAGGGCGCGGGTGCGGTCGTTGCCGCGGACGATGCTCACCGACATCCCGGTGCAGCCCGCCTGGTCGGCGAGGGCGGCCAGGGCGCGGATGAGGGCGGTGCCCACCCCCTTGCCGCGGGCGGCGGGAGCGACGTGGAGGGAGTCGAGGTAGACGAGCTCCTCCCGCTCCTTGTCTGGCATCGAGGCGCCGAAGCCGAGCAGCTGCGCCCCTTCGCGGGCGACGAGGACGGTGTGGCCCGGCTCTTCGGCGTAGGCGAGCCATTTTTCCGCCATCGCGGCGGGAGAGAGGGAGGCGAGCATCTCCGCCGGCAGCAGGCCGGCGTAGGTGCCGCGCCAGCTTTCAACATAGATCTCGCCCAGGGGGGCGGCGTCTTCGGCGGTCATGGGACGAATGGTGACGGGACTGCTCATGGTCGGCTCCTTTCTGTGTCCTGCGCGGGACGGGATGGTCGGAATGGTCAGAATGGTCGGAATGGTATGTCCCGTATTCTAGCACGGAAGAGACGGGCTGTCAAGCCGGGGTGCAAAAACCGCGCCCACACCGTCAAAACTGCGGTATGGGCGCGGTGAGCGGGCAACGTGTCCCCGGTGTCACCCGGTTGCGGTGCGGCGGCACAGCCCTTCTTTTTCTTTTGCTCCTGCCTTACATCTTGGCGATAATGGCGTCGGCAAACTCCTGGGTGCCGGTCTTGCCGCCCATGTCCTGCGGCAGATCCTTGCCCTCGGCGATGACGGCGGTGAGCGCCGCCTCCACCTTCTCCGCGGCCTCAAACTCGCCCAGGTGGCGCAGCATCATCACGCCGGAGAGCAGCAGGGCCATGGGGTTTGCGGTGTTGGTGCCGGTGCGGTGGGGCACCGAGCCGTGGATCGCCTCGAAGACGGCCTCCTTCTCGCCGAGGTTGGCGCCGGGGGCCACGCCGAGACCGCCCACCAGACCGGCGCACAGGTCGCTGACGATGTCGCCATACAGGTTGGGCAGCACGAGGACATCGAACATCTCGGGGGTCTGCACCAGCTTCATGCAGAGGGCGTCGATGATGCGGTCCTCGAACTCGATCTCGGGATACTCCTCGGCCATCTTGCGGGCCTCCTCGAGGAACATGCCGTCGGTACACTTCATGATGTTGGCCTTGTGGACGGCGGTGACCTTCTTTCTGCCGTTCTTTCTGGCATACTCAAAGGCATAGCGCAGGATGCGCTGGCAGCCGGCGCGGGTGAAGATCTTGATGCTCTCGGCCGCGTCCTTGCCCACCATGTGCTCGACGCCGGCGTAGAGGTCCTCGGTGTTCTCTCTCACCAGCACGATGTCCACATTCTCGTAGCGGGTCTTGACGTTGGGGTAGGTCTTGGC
>JAFQKL010000238.1 GCA_017396965.1 Clostridia bacterium | reverse complement strand
GCTGCCTCAACATGGAACTTACAAGCGAATCGAGGCTACGACCTCAACCCGCCAGTGAGCCATCTGTTCCTAGCAGACGGCTCACTTTTCCTTTCTATGCGAAACGAAGTACACGACAACCGCAAACAGAAAGTTCGCGATGGTGCACAGCTCGCTGAGAAATTTCAAAGCGTCCACGAGATCACCTCCCTTCAGAAGCAATTCTGCCGGGGGATTTCCCGCATCACCTCCTCTCCCGAGGGAAAGAGGCAGCCGTCCGTTACCGCCACCCCGCGAATGCGGGCGGGGGGCTTCCACTGTTTCAGCATACCACAGATTTCGACAGGGCGCAAGCTTTTTTGTACTCTTTCACTCTTAAAAGAATGTGATCTGAATCGAATGTGCTCTTAAAAAACACGGAATCCAATGGAAAGAATCCCCTGCAAGGTGGGCTGTCTGCTCCGGCAAGACGGCCCACCTTGCCTGTTTTCGTGGAAAGCCCCCAAAAAATCCCCGCCGCCCCGCAAAAGATTTTCAAAGGGGGGCTGGAAACGGGGGCGGCAACCATGTATAATGAAAAAAACGCGGCGTTTGCCGACAGAATGTGAGGTGCATTCCATGTTTCCCCCCATTCCCCCCAAAGCGGCGGAGTTTATCAAAGAAAATGAGGCGCGTCTCGTAGACCTGATTGCCGAGCTGACCGCCATCCCCGCGCCCTCCAATCAGGAGGAGCGCCGCGCCGAGGTGCTGCTTCGGATGCTGCATGAGATGGGCGGCGGCGACGCCTATGTCGACGAGGCCCTCAATGTGGTGCTGCCGATGAATGTCGATGCGCCGGGCGGCTGCACGCTGTGCCTTGCACATATCGACACCGTCTTCCCCGATCTCACCCCCCTGCCGGTGGTGCGCGACGGCGACCGCCTCGCGGGGCCGGGCGTCGGCGACGACACTGCCAACGTCGCCGCCATGCTGCTCTGGTGTGAGTACATTTTAAAGAACGGACTGACCCCGAAGGAGGGGGTGATCTTCGCCTTCAACAGCGGCGAGGAGGGGCTGGGCAACCTCAAGGGGGTGCGCCGCCTGATGGAGACTTACGAGGGCAGGATCCGCAAGGTCTGGGCCTTCGACGGCGGCTACCGCTCGATCGTCAACCACGCCGTCGGCTCCTACCGCTGGCAGGTGACGCTCAAGACCCAGGGCGGCCACTCCTACAGACACTTCGGCCGTCCCAACGCCATCGCCCTGCTCAGCGAGGTGGTGGGCGCGCTCTACCGCATGGAGGTGCCGGCGGACGGCAGCCGCACCACCTACAACGTCGGCCACTTCGAGGGCGGTACCTCGGTGAACACCATCGCCCAGTCGGCCTCGATGCTGTTTGAGTACCGCTCCGACCGCGCCGGGGCGCTGGCGATGATGGATCGTCAGTTCGGCGAGGTGATCGAGTCCTTCAAGGCCCGCGGGGTGGACATCGACTGCCGCCTGCTGGGGCTGCGTCCCTGCATGGGCGATGTCGACCAAAAGGAGCTGCGGCGGCTGGAGGCGGGTCTTTGCGAGCTGATCCGCCGCGAGACCGGCAACGAGCCGCGCTTTGAGGCCGCCTCCACCGACCTCAACGTCCCCTACGCCCTCGGCGTACCGGGCCTCTGCTTCGGCGCCTACCGCGGCGCGGGGGCGCACACCAGAGAGGAGTACATCGAAATCTCCTCCCTGCCCGCGGGAATGCGGATCATGGGAGCTGTGATTCTGGCGGAGTTTTAACCGGTCTGCGCCTCCAGGCGGAGAGACGGGAGAACGCGGAGGATGTCACTGCCTTTTTCCGTGCGCCGGGAGGTGGACAAGAACTTGCCGCCGGACGCGACCTCTGCGGAGGATGCCGGGCCGGACTGCTCCCAAACACATCAGCAGAAAAAAGCCGCTCCAGTCCCGCCGTTGGAGCGGCTTTTTTAACACACCGAAAAAGAAAAGCCGCTCCGACCCAACCGTCGAAGCGGCTTTTTGCCGCAGTTGCCACAGTCTGAAACACGAACTACCTGTCGATCTCGTCCTTAAACGCCTTGCCGGCCTTGAAGACGGGAACCTTGGAGGCGGGGATAACCATCTCCATCTTGGTCTGGGGATTGCGGCCCTTGCGCTCGGCGCGCTCCTTGACCTCAAACGAACCAAAGCCCACCAGCTGGACCTTGTCGCCCTTCTTGAGGGCGCGGACAGTCTCTTCAATAAAGGCGGCGAGGGCGCGCTCGGCGTCCTTTCGGGAGATCTCGGCCCGCTCGGCGATGGCGGCGACCATTTCTGTCTTGTTCATGAATGAATCCTTCCTTCTCGTTATAAATTCCAGCTTAACTTGGCTTTCCCTAAAAGATCCTGCCGGGAATCCGGCTCTTTGCCTTGCGCATCGTCCCCGGCCGCAAGGTTCACCCCTGCTTGACCTCCTGCCACAGGTTCAACTGATCCGCCGCATCCAGCTCGTGCAGCGGCTTTCCCTCCCGTTGCTCGGCGAGCTGCTCCATGCGGCAAAACCGCTCCGTAAACCGCTGACCGGCGCGGGTGAGGGCCTCTTCGGCGTCCAGCCCCATCTGCTGCGCCACCGAGACGAGGGCAAACAGCAGATCGCCCAGCTCCCGCTCCTTTGCGGCGGCATCCGCCCCGTCAATCGCCTCGCGCAGCTCGGCGGTCTCCTCCCGGAGCTTGTCCCACGCCGCGTCGACATCGGGGTAGACAAAGCCGGCGCGGGCGGCGCGGCTCTGCAGCTTCTGGGCGCGCATCAGCGCGGGGAAGGCGGCGGGGACGCTTTTGAGCGAATCCCCGTAGCGGGTCTGCCCCTTGGTGCGCATCTTGATGGCCTCCCAGTTGTCCAGCGCCTGGGCGGGGGTGCCGCCGGCGGCCTCGCCGAAAACATGGGGATGGCGCTGCACCAGCTTTTTGCAGAGAGCGGTGAACACGTCGTCAAAATCCATCCGCCCCAGCTCGCGCTCCATCTCCACATGGAGGCCGACCTGGAGCATCACGTCGCCCAGTTCCTCGCGCAGCAGGGGGAGGTCGTCGTTGTCGATTGCTTCGAGGGCCTCATAGGTCTCCTCGATGAAGTTCTTGCGGATTGAGGTGTGGGTCTGCTCGCGGTCCCAGGGGCAGCCCTCGGGGGAGCGCAGCAGGCGGATCAGCTTGACAAAATCCGAAAACCCGTAGCGGTCCTTGATCAGCTCGGCAGGGGAAATCCTCTCGTGACTTACAGAATTCATTCTATCTCATCCATCCTCTGTTTTCAAGTAGTTTCGCGATTTTTTCTCCCTTGGGGAGCAAAAGCACGTCGGCACGGTGCAGGGTTTTTGTAAAGAGTACCAGCGAAAGGTAGAGAACCACCGCCACGCCGATGCCGGCCACGGTGGCCAGCGAGTTGCCGAGGGCGCCGACCAGCACGGCCCAGGTGAGGCGGGCGGCGGCGCAGGAGAGGAAGGCGCAGAGGGCGGGGCGGGCGGCGAGGGTGACCACCGAGGGGAACTGGCCGATCTCGCGGCGCAGCACCTTAAAGTTAAGGGTGGTGATGGTGCCGTAGCAGAGCAGGGTGGAAAAGGGGGCGCCCATGATGTTCAGCCCCGGAATGCCCACCAGCAGATAGGTGGTACACATCTTGACGATGCCGCCGCACAGCATGGTCACCACCGGCACCCGCTCACGGCCGATCGCCTGCAAAATCGAGTTGGTGATCGAATCAAGGCAGACGAAGGTGACGGCAAAGCCCAGCAGCGTCAGCGTCGGCGCGGCGATGGCCACCTCGTCGAGCCGGTCGCTGTACAGCAGGGTGAGGATCGGCTCCGCCATGAAGGAGAGGCCGAGGCCCGCCGGCAGGGCCAGCAGCGTGGCCACCCGGAGAGCCGAGGTCAGCACCCCGGCGGCCTCCTCGCGGCGGGCGAGGGTGAACTGCTCGGCGATGGCCGGAATCACCGAGACGCCGATGGGGATGATCAGCGAGGGCGGCAGGTTGAACATGGTGCGGCTCATGCCGGAGTAGGCGCCGAAGGCGGTCTCCGCCGCGCCCTGGGCGAACCCCGCCCCCTGCACCAGGCGGCGCATGATGAGCGCGGTGTCCACCAGGTTGGAGACGGAGGAGACCATCGAGCCGAGGGCGATGGGCACCGTGATCATGATCAGGCGGCGCAGCACCTGTCCGTAAGGTTCGATCGTCTTGACCTCCGGCATCCGCTTTTGCGGCTTGAAGAAGAACTTGCGGATCACAAGGTAGGCGGAGCCGAGCATGGTGCCGAGCGTCACCCCCGAGATGGCGGCGGCGGCGGCCAACGGCAGCGCCTCCGACTCGGGCAGGCCGAGCCCGAGCACATAGTTGGCGGCCACGATGCCGCCGCCCAGCTTGGCGACGGCGACGATGATCTGGGAAATCGCCGTCGGCAGCATATTCTGGTTGCCCTGATAGTAGCCCCGGTAGGAGCTCATGACGATCTCAAACAAAATCGCCGGGGCGATCACCTTGATGGCGGGCACGGCGCTGGGGTTGCTCATGAAGGCGGCCAGCTCCTCGGCGCCGAAATAGAGGATGCCGCAGCCGACCACGCCGAGGGCGAGGAAGGCGGAGAAAGCCACATAGAGGATGCGGCGGGCGTTGTTGTACTCCCCTCTGGCGTTGCTCTCCGAAACCATGCGGGAGATGGCCACCGGCAGGCCGGCGGTGGTGATGATGTACATCCAGACATAGACGTCGTAGGCCACGGTGAAATAGGCCATCGCCTGGCCGCCGATGACATTGTACAGCGGAATCTTGAAGACGGCGCCGATCACCTTGACCAGAAAGCCTGCGATCATTAAGACGAGGGCGCCCTCCATAAAGGTC
>JAFQKL010000237.1 GCA_017396965.1 Clostridia bacterium | reverse complement strand
TGCCGGTTTTGGCGGTACAGTTGGAGCGGATCTCCGCCATCAGGTGCTCAAAGGTGACACTGCCCCCGGTGGTGACGGTATCGCCCTCAATGACGGCGGAGCGGTCTTCGCTGACGGTGACGCGCACCGAATCGGTATAGCCATTGGCCGAGATGGTGACGGTAGCGGTGCCGGGGACGGAGGTGATGATCTGCCCCCCGGAGTAGTCGGCGACGTCGGACATGTCGGAGGACCAGGCGACGGCGCCCTGTGCATCGCCAAACTGCTTATAGCTGATCGGTTGGGTAGCGTTGGCGACAATGCTCATGTTTTCGCTGCTGAGGATGACGCCGGAGACAATCACCTCAGTCGATTCATACACTTCTGACTCGCCGCTGCCGTCTTTGGCGTAAGCGGTGATGGTGTACTGTCCCGGTTGATCTGCGCTGAGGATGCTGTTTTTTTCATTGATCGAGATGCCGTCAACATCGGTGAAGGCATCCTCTTCATTTTTTGTGATCTCCCATCGCATCTCCTCAATGAGCGCATCGCTGGGGACGGGGTAGACAACCAGCTCCTTTGTACTGCCGGGGGTGAGCCAGCTGCCGATGGGGCTGATGCTTAAGTCGGTGAGGGTCGGGGGGACAACCACCGTGATTTCTGCGCGCTTCTCCGGGGTCACTGAGGTCAGCACGGCGGTCACCGTGGCTTCACCTTTTGCAACGCCGGTGATCTTGCCGCTGTCCTTGTCAACGGTGACCACGCTGGGGTATCGCTATCCCAGAGAATGGTCATTTTGTTGGCATCCGTCGGAGTGAGTTTGAGAAGGGTGTTGAGGTCCATTGTCTTTTTCGGATAGATGGTTACCTCTTCTTCAGTGAACTGAATGTCGGTGGCCGCGACATCGGCGGCGGCGACCGGCAGAGCCAGCAGCCCCAGCAGGAGGGCGAGAGCGATTGCAAGTTGTCGCAGGGTGGGGAATTTCATGGCATTACCTCCGGTTGGGGATTGATGGAAGGAAAGCGCGCTACCCCGCCGCCCGTGAGGGCGGCGGGGGCGCGGTTTGTTGGTGGATTACTCCCAGGTGATGCGGAAACCGGGTTCCAGACGCGCCTCTGCGTTGGTCTTCTCATAGTCCGTATTGAGCAGCGTCGCGTCAAAGGTCAGAACCAACTGCTTGGTGGTGACACCGTTGTTGGCATCGCCGATATCACCCTGTGAGAACAGGATCAGCTTTTCATTGTGGCGGATATCGGTAAACTCGATAGCGAAGGTCTTACTGGGGGCCTTCACCTCCAGGTATTTCCCGGTATGTCCACCTTGTGTTCCTCTTTCCTTTACAGGAGAGAACCGTGCTACATTGCCATCGCAGATGTCGTACAGGCCAACGGCATTCGTACCCGTCATTGTTGTTCCGGCAAGAACGTTCCACACAGGCTTTCTGGTAATTCGATTCGTAGTAGAGTCTCGGATGACCTGATAGATCTCCTCATCGAATTCAAGCATGATGGTTCCGGAGTACTGATAGAACGGCGCATCTTTCACTGTGACAGTCGAAAGATCTTTTGTCACTCCGCTGGCATCCTTTACCTTCAGCTGAAGTGCCGCTCTGAGCAGATAATCACCGGTATAAGCCGGCGGGATGTCATCGATGGCATGGATGCCTTCAATAGCACGGAATCCGTAAGAGCTGCCCTTGGTATGGCAGGCCGTAGCCAGCACATAGTAATCCGTACCGAGAACCAGCAGATCCTCAAAGTCTTCGGTCTCGAAGCTCGGATCGGGTCTCATTCCACGGAACTGTCCGCCGGTGAGCACCGTGAGGCCGGGGTAGGTCTTCTCGCGGGTGATGTACTTGCGAAGCTCTTCCTTCTCCTCCGCAGATGCATAGATGTCAAAGATGCTGCGAGTGACACCCTCGTCGTCTATCTCTGTCTGCATCAGAGCTTCGATGATGGAGATTTCAGACATATCTCCTGTCTCCATCTCGAATTCTTTGCGGAGGTCATCCGGCAGCTGGTTCTCTTCCACGAGGACATAGTTCAGGTTGGCCTCGACATCCACTCTGTACACAACAGACGGACTCTGATCGTCCAGCGTAATGAACGGAGTTTCGATCGGCTTGGTGGTGAACTGGTAGACCTGAACTGTAGAGTACGACTGTCCTTCGCCCTTGACAACAAAGTATGCATAGTACAGAGTCTTCGGCTCCAACCCCTCAACCGGAATGATTTCATTGGCACCACCTAAGGTTTCAACGATATCGCACTTGATAAAGGTATTGGAGAACTGCTGAGCAAGAATGATGTTGTCCGACGGATAGGAAAGAGCGGGAGGCGCGCCATCGGTTCCATTTTCAGGAATTGAGTCAAGGTCGATCTTTTTGCCATTCAAATCTTCAGGAGCCATGTCCTGATCACGCGCGATGACATAGTAGATGGTACCGGCGCGATCGAGATGCAGGTGCATATCCACCATCGTGGAGCCGACATCAAAGCGCGGCGTGTCACCCACAAAGCTCGGCGGCTTGCGATCGGTGAACGGCTTGTAGATCAGCATATAGTCCTCGAAGTCGTAGAGACCGATGGAGGAAAGCCGCTTGGTGCCCACCGTGCTGTCCCAGTTGCCTTCGGTGACGTTGGAGGAGAGGTTATCCATCGCCGAGTAGGTCTTGCCGGAGGTGATGGTGATCTTGATTCCCACGGTTTTGCTCCAGCTCAGAGGATCCTTGATGCCGTCCACCTCGGTGAAGGAGATGGCATACTCATAGGTGATGTCCTCATCCAGCTCATTGAGCTTCCCATAGGAAACGGTGCTGCCCGAGCTTTCAAACTTGCGAGCAAGGCTGACACCCTCAAAATCTCCGGCCTTCTTGCTGTCATTGATGATCTTGACCGGCCAGTTGGGCTCCGGAAGGGTGGCGGGACGCACATACTCCCATCTGTCCGGCTCCTTCGTGCCGTCCTCATTGGTTCTGACTTCACGGCGGAAGAGGTTGAAGGAAACGGTGGTGTCCGACCAGATCTGCATATCCCACAGGGAGCTGTCTTCCTCACGGCTGGTGGCCTGAGGATCGAGGGCAAAGTGGATATCTACTCTGAGATCCTTATCAGCCGTGTCAAAAACGTACTTTTCGTGATCATACCCGTTCGTGATCACATTGTCGTCGTCCGCATTCTCGATCGTCTGAATCGTGCCTTCAGAGAGAATGATCTGCGCCGAAACCGTCTGGAAGGCGGGCTTGGGGATGGTGACCGGCTTCATGCGGTTGGCGGCGGTAGAGGTGTCGGCAATAAGGTTGTTGAGCTTGAAGTAGTACTGCGCACCGCTGGCGAGGTTGAGGGCGCTCTCATCGGTGACGCCCTTGTCATCCTCCACAGTGGGCAGCTCTACCACCATTCTGCCTTCTTCATCGGTGAAGATCTCGGCATAGCGGTAGTCCACAACCCATGCGGCGGCCTGCTCGGTGGGAGAGTCCACCTTGCGGTCGCCCTCGCGGCAGACATAGACCTCCTGATCGGGGCCGTTGCCGGAAACCTGCCACATGGTGATGCAGGAGGACAGCGCTTCGGCCAATGCCAGGCGCGCCTCTCTTTCTGCGTCCTCATCCCTGTCTCTCACGGCCTTCTTGACATCGTCGTACAGCTTGGCAAAGGGAACGCCAACCTGCTCTTCGTTGTAGTACTGAATCTCCTCGTTGAAGATGAGCTGAATGTCGGTTTCAGGCAAGGGGGTGTTGAGGTTGTCAACATTGTATTTCGTGAATGCAATCTCCGCCGTCGGCGGCCCATTGTCCAGGGTGTTGATTTCCTCTTTCAGAACGGCATCCGCAAAGTTGCCGCTCTTGTCTTCGGCGACATACCAGAGATCATAGGCGGTCTCAGGCTTAAGTCCCGAAACGGTGAAGGTGGTGGGCGTATCACCCTTTGAGGTTCCCTTGCTGCCGCTCTTCAAGGCTCCGACACCGGATTCCACCTGAATCTTCGCTGCCTGCTCATGCGGTTGCGGAACCGGCGCGCCGGAACTCATCGCCTGGAAGAACTGCTTCCCGCGCTCCACCACCGCCCAATGCATCGTCCCCGGCTCGCTGATCGTAAACGTCAGCGTCACCGCATTGTTCTTGATATCACTCACATACAGCGACATCGTCGGATTCGTCACATCCGGCGTCGTGAAGTCGAGCTTCTCCACCGAGGAGCTCTTGGCGCCGTCGAAGTCGGTCAGCCACAGGTAGAGGACATAGTCCTCCTGCTCGCGCAGCATCGAGCGGTTGACCTGGATTAAGGCGGTGCTGTTTTTGCGCACCTCTCTGGTGCCAAAGCCTAAGTTCCCCGAGATCGAGCCGGTCTTGAAGTCCTGGGGCTTGGGGGCGGCGGCCGATTTCGGCAGTAAGGTGTAGTAGAGGATGCAGTCCTTGTTGGGCATCGCCGCTACCCAGACTTCCTCTAAGGTGAGGGTGCGCAGGGCGGGGTAGTCGGTCAGGAAGTCGGGCTTGGTGTCGTCGGGGGTCTGGAAGGCGGTGACCTTGACGGGGCTGCGGCGGCCGCGCTCGTCGACGGCGATGGCCGAGAGGTAGTACGAGCCGTCGTTGGTCAGCTTGCTGAGCTTGGCCATGTACTCATTCTTGGAGACATCGGCCTTGATGCTGCCCGACTGCAGGATGTAGCCCGCGTTTTTGGGCGGGTTGATGAGGTCGGCCTCGTCCACCGAGCCGTCGGCCAGGGCGCTGGTGGCCCAGTAGATGGTGCCGTTTTTATTGGAGGAGAAAATCGCCTCGGCGGTGCTGGTGGCGATGTTCTGCACCTTGGGGAAGCCGGCCAGCAGGCGGGGCTCGTCGGAGGATTCGGCGGCGAGCATGGTGTCCATCTCGCGGCCGCCGACGCTGGCGGTGAGGCCGGGGCGGATGGTCACGGTGTCGGGCAGCATGGTCACCGTGGTGTCGGCGGCGTTGATGTTGACATGGGCGAGGTCGCCGGCGCCGCTGACGGTGGTGGAGACATCGAGGTTGGCGTTTTTCAGCACGGCGCCCGCGTCGATCTGCAGATTGGCGCCGGTGGCCTTTTCGTCCACCGAAACGGACGCGGCGACGCCGCGGGCCACCTGGATGAGGCTGCCCGGGGTGTAGTTGGTGACATTTTTCACGTTGCCGGCGAGGGTGAGGGCGGTGCCGTTCTCGCCGTCCACCCGGATCTCGGCGAGGCCGAGCCCGTCGGCGGTGAGGTCTTCGATATAGGCGTTGGTGCGCACCTTGGTGGTGTCCACCTCGGTGGAACCGTCGGCCTTTAAAGTGACAAACTGGTTGGCGATGCTGTCGATCAGCAGCTCATCGGCGGAGACGGCGGTGAGCACGATCGAATTGTCGCCCTTCTCCGACTCGCCCGCGCCGGAGGCGACGATGCGGCCGAGGACGTTGACGTTGCGCAGCTCCACGTTGCCAAGCCCGAGGCCGCCCGTCAGGTAGAGGTCGCCGGTGACGGTGGTGTTTTTCAGCAGCACATCGGAGGAGGCGACGGTGAGGTTGCCGTGGACGGTGCCCAGCTCATAGTCGCCCGGCTGGTTGATGGGGGTGCCGATGGCCTTGACCAGCATACAGGCCACTTCGCCTCGGGTGACCCGCTTGAAGGGCTGGAAGGTGCCGTCCGGGTAGCCGCTGATGATGCCGCGGTCGGAGACGGCGCGGATCAAGGGGCGGCTCCACTCGCCGAGGTCGCGGCTGTCGACAAAATTGAGCACCTCGCCGGTGGTCTGCTCGAGCATGAGGTTGCGCCCCAGGGCCACCGCGCCCTGCTCACGGGTGAGCGAGGCATGGGGGGAGGCCTCGGTGGGGGAGGTGCCTTTTAAGTAGCCGATGTTGTAGGCGGTGCAGACGTCGTCATAGAACCAATCGTCGTTGTGGACGTCGCTGAAGGGGTTGTCTGAGACGTCGTTGTAGCCGAAGGCGCGGTTTAGGAGGGTGACGTACTCGGCGCGGCTGATTTCGCGCTCGGGGTCGTAGTTGCCCTCAATGTCGCCGCGCATGATGCCCCAGTCGACGAGGATTTCGATATAGGGCATGGTCCAGCTTTCGCCGGGGCGGACCTCGCGCAGCTCGCGGGTGACCTCCGTCTCCGCCGCCGCGACCGGCAGGGCGGGCATCATGCCGAGCAGGGTGACGGCGGCGAGCAGGAGGGCCAGCAGACGGCGGGCGGGGGTGGGTTTTGTTCGCATGGCTTGCAGCTCCTTCTTCTTTGGGGGTCTGGTCTTACAGGGGGACCGGGCGGTCTCCCGGGGAATGGGCAGAGGGCGGGGGCTTCTCTTTGCGGGCCTGCTTACAGTGTTAACTTATGGTCTTACGGCCATTATAGCACGGCCGGCGGCCGGTGACAAGCGTGGGGGTGGCTGTCAGGTGTCGGTTTT
>JAFQKL010000236.1 GCA_017396965.1 Clostridia bacterium | reverse complement strand
CCCACCCCCACCCTCCGCTGTATTTTTGCACAAAAAAACACCCCAAAACGCCCTGGTTTTTTTCATCAATAAAATATTTCACAAACACCCCGCAAAACAACCCTATCCCCCTTAAAAAACAGCAATTGCACTTCCTCTCAGAGTATGGTAAACTGACAATTAGCCTGCCGCGAGGGAAGCCACAGGACCTTTTCCGGCAGGACACTTCAACAGCAGCATATTTCAACAATTTGGGAGGGAACTTTTTTGCTACAGGAAAACATCCGTCTGGATCGAAAGACGATCTTCGGGATGCTCATCCCCGTCCTCATCGACCAGATCTTCATCACCATGCTGCCCATCGTCAACACGATCGTGGTCAGCGCGCTCGGCTCCAGCTCGATGTCGGGCGTCTCGATCGTTGACCAGGTCAACCAGATGATCGCCATCACCGTCGTCTGCATCGGCATGGGCGCCTCGGTCATGGTGGCGCAGTACATGGGGCGCGGGGACCACGCCGCCGTCGCCCGTGCGGTCAAGCAGTCCTACAGCTCCTCGGTCATGATCTCGGTGGCCGCCACGGCGCTGGTGTTTGCCTTCTCCGGCCCGATCATCAACCTGGCCCTCTCGGGCGCCGATGCGGAGATGAAGAGCCTCGCCACCAGCTACCTCTTTGTCACCTGCGTCTCCTATCCCTTCTACAGCTTTTACTCCAACACCACCCAGCTGCTGCGCGGCATCGGCCAGCCCCGAAAGGGCATGGTGGTCTCCATCGTCATGAACACCGCCACCTTCGTGATCAACATTTTCATGATCCACATCCTCAAGATCGGCATCATGGGCGCGGGTCTTGCCACCCTGCTCGGCCGTGTGGTCGGTGCGGTGCTCGGCTATGTGATGATCAAGAAGACCGGCGTCGCCACCAAGCTGTCCGACTTCCTCGGCTTCAAGCTCGACCTCGATGTGCAGAAGACGATGATCCGCCTCGGCGTCCCCGCCGGCTTCCAGTCCTTCTTCTTCATCGGCGCCCGCCTGGTTATGAACACCTTCATCCTCCCCTACGGCGCCGACCACTACTCCGCCAACGTCGTCTTTACCCAGATGCTCGACCTGCAGTGCACCGGCTCCACCGTCGTCACGGCGATGGCCCCCGCCATCATGGGCATGGCCAAGGGCAAGGGCGATCAGGACGGCATCAAGCAGGCGTTCAAGGACCTGATGTTCTTCTCCTTCTGGCTGGGGGCGGCCTGCTCCTTCATCCCGCTGCCCTTCTTAAAGCAGATCAACAGCCTCTATAATATGACCCCCCTCGCGGCGACCCTCGCCAACAAGATGATCCTCTGGAACCCCGTGTACGTCATCGCCCTCGCCTGGTTCGCCCAGGCCGCCCCCGCCGCCTTCCGCGGCATCGGCGACTCGGTGATTCCGCCCTTCATCACCGTCGGCAGCGTCTGGGCCGCCCGTGTCACCACCATCGGCATCCTCACCACCTTCTTCAACATGGGTGCCTACGCCCTCTACTGGGGCCTGGTGGCCGACTACGCGCTGCGCTGCATCCTCTATTTCTGGCGCTACAAGAGCGGTGCCTGGCTGCGTGCGCAGAGAGACGTGTAACCCTCCCTTTTCCTTATCAACCTCCGGGCGCGCAGGAACCCCTGCGCGCCCTTGTCCTGTCAGAAGAACCGGGGCCTCGTCCCGCCCACCCGAAAGGAGCCGCCATGAAGCTCTCCAAAACCGCCCTCCTCGACCGCCACGCCCCCCACGCCGCCGACCGTCCGCTGCTCGGCCGCCTGCTCGACCTCTCCGACCTCGCCGACCGCACCGGCCGTGCGCAAAGCTCTCACTTTTTAGACCCCCGCCAACAGGCTCTGGCCACCGCCCTGCTGCGCGCCGCCGGCCGCCCCCTCACCCTCTGGGGCGGCTACGAAGGAGCGGAGCGCCGCATCGCCCTGCTGCTGCCCGACTTTGAGGAGGCGGAGCCCTTCGGCGTCGCCCTCGTGGAGGCCGCCACCGCCACCGGCGGCCTCACCCACCGCGACTACCTCGGCGCCCTCATGGGACTCGGCATCGAGCGCGAGCTGATCGGCGACATCCTCGTCCGCCCGGACGGCGCCCAGATCCTCACCCTCCCCGCCGCCGTCCCCATCCTGCTCGACCAGTTCTCAGGGGCCGGCCGCGCCCGCCTGACGGTGCAGGAGCTGCCCCTCTCCGCCCTCGCCCTCTCGCAGGAGCCACCCCGCTCCGTCCGCGAAAGCGTCGCCTCGCTCAGGCTCGACTCCATCGCCGCCGCCGGCTTTCACCTCTCCCGCAAGGACACCGCCGAGCTGATCCGCGCCGGCCGCCTGCTGGTCGACGGCCTCCCCTGCGAAAAGCCCGACCGTCCGCTCGCCGAGGGCGCCACCCTGACGGTGCGCGGCAAGGGACGGCTGCGCCTCGAATCGGTGGAAGGGACAACCCGCAAGGGCCGCACCGCCGTGACGCTGCTGGTGTGGAAATAACGACCGCCCTGTGTCCGAACGGGGAATTTTCCCCACCGCCCGCAAAACCCCTTGCAACGGCGCCGCAACTCTGCTATAGTGAAACCGGAAAACCAGAAAAACAAGAAGGAGGGAGCCGTATGGCAGAACTCAAATACGAGATCACCGAACACCTGGGCGTCCTCTCACAGCGCACCGGCTGGAGCAAGGAGCTGAACCTCGTCAGCTGGAACGACCGCGACCCCAAGTTCGACATCCGCGACTGGTCGCCCGACAAGGCCAAGATGAGCAAGGGCATCACCCTCACACGCGAGGAGATTCTCGCCCTGCGCGACCTGCTCAACGAGCTGGAGCTTTAACCGAACCCCGCAACCTCCCCGGCCTCCCGCACGGCGTCAGGCGCTGCGCGGGAGGTCGAAGTCATCTCGGCGCAGTCCGGCGGGGGCGGGGGCTTTTGCTGTGTATCGTGTATTGTGATGTTCCATATCCTGTGTTCACAGTGTTCACGGTGTTCACGCTGTTCACAGTGTCCGAGATGCTCCCTGCGTTCTCGGTATTCACGGCGCCATTCACGATGCTCACGTCGCTCCCCGTGTCCGGGACAGGGTCAAGGGAATCGGAAGCAACCGATGCGGCGAAGCCGGAAGAACCCAATACAACACGGAAAAACGGCCGCCCTCCCCCCGTCTTGCGGAAAATGCAGAAAAAATCCGCGAAACCCCGGAACAAATGCCGCGAATTTCCGTCTAACCAAGAATAGAGCCCCCTTCGGGCTGATAGGATAGAGATGTCCCGCCAAACCGGGACCGAGAGGAAGTGCGAACCATGAAACGATCGACCAAGGCGATCCTGCTGCTGCTCTCCCTGCTGTTTGTGGCGCTGGTCTTCGCCGCCGGCTGGTATTATGCCGCCCTGAGCAGTGCCTACGAAGGCGTGGTGGAGGTGGAACCGCCCCCGTCGATCGACAAGCAGGTGGAGGGCGGAGCCTACAATATCCTGCTCGTCGGCACCGACAAGGGCAAGCGCCTCACCGACACCGTCATGCTCGCCCGCGTCGACCTCGACCAGTCCACCGTCTCCCTGCTCTCCCTCCTGCGCGACACCCGCGTGCGCATGGGCGGCAGCTACGACAAGCTCAACGCCGTCAACGTCTACCGCGGCATCGACGGCCTCGTCGCCTGCGTCAAGGAGCTGACCGGCGCCCCCGTCCACTACTACGCCGTCGTCAGCCTCGATGCCTTCACCAAGGTGATCGACTACTTCGGCGGCGTGCAGTTTGACGTGCCCGAAGATATGCGCTACCGCGACCCCTATCAGAATCTGAACATTGACCTCAAAGCCGGCCCCCAGCTGTTGGACGGCGACAAGTCCATGCAGCTCGTCCGCTTCCGCCGCTATTCGGAGGGCGACATTCAGCGCACCCGCGTGCAGCAGCAGTTCGTCAAGGCCTTCATCGAGCAGCACGCCGTCACCGAAAACCTGCTCAAAATCCCCGAACTCTTCCGCCAGCTGGAAGACGACCTCACCACCAGCATCACCCTCGGCGACGTGCTCGCCAAAATGCCCGCCCTGCGCCTCTTTGAAGCGGAGGACGCCGTGCGTATCCATGAGCTGCCCGGCGCCGGCAAGTATGTCGGCGGCATCAGCTATTTCGTCCACGACCCCGCCGCCACCTGGGCGCTCTGTCAGGAGCATTTCGGCGGCAGCGGCGAGCCGGCGGAGCGGCTTTATACTGATTACAGCCTGGTTGTCCCCGATCCCAAGCCGGTCGCGGCCCCTGCAGAGCAGCCGGAGCCGTCGGAGCCGGAGGAGATGGGGGAGAATCCGGCGGTGGAGACGGCGGGGGAGACAACGGCGGAGGCGGCGGAAGCGCCCTCCGACCGCCCCGCAGAGCCGGCGGAACCCGAGCGGGAAGTGTATATTACGCTGGAATAGGCGGTTTTTGGGCATTTTGTCGAAAGAATCCGAGAATTTTGTGGCGAAATCACGAACAAAAAAGACTTGATATTTTGCCAAAGTTGGAGTAGAATATGATACATCACATCGCCAATGACCGCCGCAGCGGCGGCCGAAAAAAACTCAAAAGTTTTTTCAAAAAAAGACTTGACATTGAGCAGCGGTTGTGATATTATAATCAAGCGCCCTGAGGAACAGGACGCAACGGACCTTGAAAATCGAACAACACTGAGAAGCGAAAAGGACCCTTGTCAAGAGAATGTTAATTCGTTCTCTGATGAGATTTAAAAGCTGAAGGCAACTGCGACGATCCTGTTTTATCT
>JAFQKL010000235.1 GCA_017396965.1 Clostridia bacterium | reverse complement strand
ACCAAAACCAATTCCGTCGCCCCCCGCCCCCCGGCCGGGGCCGCCGACGCAGCGGCGAAATCTCTCTTTGGAAGAAAATACTGTAGAAAATACTGTGGAAAATGCTGTCGACCGCCTCACAGAATCCGGGCAGCGAACAGCGCCGCATCCTTCTCCTGCAGCTGCTTGCGGACGGCGTAGAACTCCGCCGCCGCCATCTCGGCAGTCTCAAACACCACGGCCTCCCCGGCCTCCTCACGCAGCGCCACGGCGTCGCCCAGCAGGGCGGCGGCCTCGTCGGCCACGGCGGCGGCAAGGCGCAGCTCCCAGCGGGCCGAAAGCGCCGTCAGATCCAGCGTCGGCTTGGCCCCGGCGGGCGGGCAGAGGGGAAGTCCCGCCGCGATGTCCAGCAGATCCTGCACCACGGCGTTGCCGGTGGGCAGGCTGCCGGCGCCCTGTCCGTAGAACTTCAGGGTGCCGATCGAGGCGCCCTCGAGGGTGGCGAGGTTGAAGTTCATGGGCACGGCGGCCTCGAGGCTGTCCGCCGGCGTCAGCACCGGCTCGACCGAGGCGAACAGACGCCCCTCGATCAGCTGACCCTCGCCCAGCAGCTTGATCACCCGGCCCTTGGCGCGGGCGCGGGCGACGTCCTGATCCGAGACGGTGCGGATGCCGAAGCAGGGGATGTCGGCAGGGGCGGGGGCGAGGCCGAAGCCCATGGCGCAGGCGAGGACGGTCTTGTTCTGCACGTCGATGCCGTCAATGTCGGCAGAGGGGTCGGCCTCGGCATAGCCCAGCTCCTGGGCGGCCTTGAGGGCAACCGCGAAGTCGCTGCCCTCACCGGCCATGCGGCTTAAAATATAGTTGGTGGTGCCGTTTAAGATGCCGGCCACGCGGGAGAGCGGCTCCACTCTGGCCGCCTTGCGCAGCGCCGCCAGATAGGGCACGCCGCCCGCCACCGCCGCCTCGATGCCGAGGCAGAGGCCCTTTTTTGCCGCCAGCGCGGTGAACTCGTCGTAATAAGCGGCCAGCACCGCCTTGTTGGAGGTGACAACGTGCTTGCCCTTCTCAAGGGCGGCGAGGATGAACTCCTTGGCCGGATGCAGGCCGCCCATGCACTCGACAACGCACTCCACCGCCTCGTCTTCCAGAATCTCGTTGTAGTCAAAGGTGACGATGGGCAGCACCTGGCCCACCGAGGGCAGGTCGAGGATGCGCACAACCTCCAGCTCGGAGAGGTTCTGACAGATTTCGTAGACGCCGCGGCCGACAACGCCGAAGCCCAGAATTGCGATCTTCATGAAAAAAGCCTCCTTTGTGGCTGTCATTGATCAGTTTGACAGGGGGAATGGATATAGCGGGGAGAACAGGCGGCCTTGAGCGGCTGCCTGTTCTCCCTTAGAAAACAATTGTGTTTGGGATAGGAACAGTTTACACCATTTGCGCCTGCGATGCAAGTGTGAGGATTACCAAAAATCGCGGGGACTTTTTGGTGTTTTTTCGTCACGCGGCGGGGGCGGGGCGCATAAGATGGTGCAAACGGGGGAGGAACCCTGTTTTTGAGATCCCTTCGGGGAAGGAGTGGTAGCATGAGACAAGAGAGAGGGCGCCGGGCAGGCGGCGCGAGGGTCACGGCGCGGGCACGGACGGCGGCACCTCGGCCGTCGGCGGATTTGAAGGAGATGATGAGCCGTCTGGAGCAGAGCCTGGGGCCGGAGGCGGCCGCCTCGGTGCGCAGCATGGGCAGTCCCGAGCGGCTGCAGGGGATGCTCGACGGCTTAAGTGAAAAGGACATGGCGCGGCTGGAGGGGCTGATGCAAAACCCCGACCGCCTCAAAAGCCTGCTGACGCCCGACAATCTGCGGCGGCTGCGGGACACGCTGGAAGGCTGACCTTGTCCGACCTCAACCAACTGCTGTCCGGCCTGCTGAGTGACCCCGGCAGTGCCGACAAGCTGCGCCGCATCGCCGCCCTGCTGGGCGGCGGGGGAGCGGGCGGAGCGCCGCAATAAGGAGGTTTCTGCATGAAAAAGGTTCTCTGT
>JAFQKL010000234.1 GCA_017396965.1 Clostridia bacterium | reverse complement strand
CTTGATCGGCTTGCCGGTGATATATTTGACCGAGAGGGCGGCGCCGCCTCTGGTGTCGCCGTCCATCTTGGTCATGACGACGCCGGTGATGTCGAGCAGGTCGTTAAAGCTCTTGGCGACGTTGACCGCGTCCTGGCCGGTCATGGCGTCCACCACCAGCAGGATCTCGGTGGGGTTCACCGTCTCCTTGACCCGGCGCAGCTCCTCCATCAGCTCCTCGTCGACGTGGAGACGGCCGGCGGTGTCCAGAAACACCATGTCGTTGCCGTGCTTTCTCGCGTGTTCCACGGCGTTCTTTGCGATCTCAACGACGTCCTTGTTCTCCTCCTCGGCGTAGACCGGCACGCCGACGCTCTGGCCGACCACCTTGAGCTGGTCGATGGCGGCGGGGCGGTAGACGTCGCAGGCGGCCAGCAGCGGGCGTTTTTGCTGCTGCTTGGCGTAGAGACCGGCGAGCTTGGCGGTGTTGGTGGTCTTGCCGCTGCCCTGCAGGCCGACCATCATGACGATGGTGGGGGGCTTGGAGGCGATCTGCAGCTTGGTGCCGGAGCCGCCCATCAGGGAGGTCAGCTCCTCGTTGACAATCTTGATCACCTGCTGGGCGGGGGTGAGGCTTTCCAGCACCTCGGCGCCGGTGGCCCGCTCGGTGACGGCGGCGACGAAGGCTTTGACCACCTTGATGTTGACATCGGCCCCCAGCAGCACCAGACGCACCTCGCGCATGGCCTCCTTGACGTCGGCCTCGGTCAGTTTGCCCTTGCCGCGCAGCTTTTTGAAGGCCGCGGACAGGCGCTCGGAAAGGGATTCAAAGGCCATGGGAAGCCTCCTTACACTGTGGTTTGTGGGTCTGTCTGTCCTGAATCATCGGAATGATCGAAACGGAAATCGGATTGCCGGTTCCGCTTGCGGTCGTGGGGAAATCTTAAAGGTTTATCCTGGATGACGGGCGGCGGATCGGCGAAAAGAGGGATCCTCTCGGCGGGGACGCTGCCGGTTGTCAGCCCTGCTCGGCGACATCGGCCAGCTCGCGGATACGGCGGGCGAGGTCGGCCAGGGGGCGGACATAGACATTGTCGGCCGCGTAGCGCTCCATCTCAGCGGCGGCGGCGGCGATGCGGGAGAGGTTCTCTTCCAGCTGCCGGATCCGCGCCATCAGACCGAGGCGGCGCTCCATCTCGAGCAGCTGCTGCTCGCCGCGCTTGATGCTGTCGCGGACACCCTGGCGGGTGATGCCGGCGTGTTCGGAGATCTCGGCTAAGGAGAGGTCTTCATTATAATAGAGGTCGACCACTTCGCGCTGCTTGTCGGTCAGCATCCCGCCGTAGTAGTCGAGCAGGCTGGCGACCTCGAGGTTTTTCTCGTGCACGGCGGGCCTCCTTCTGTAAAGAGATTTGCTTTACAACGGAGTCTATTATAACGGACTTTGAGGGGGTTGTCAAGGGGGAATTTTGCGGGGATGGGGTGGTTTTGCAAAGAGGCTTTCAAAGGGGGTTTCAAAGGAGGTTGGAATGATTGACATTCCTGTTTGATTTTGATAGAATGGAAAAAATAACGTAATAAGATATGTGAATGTTTTGTTTTCCGTTTCGCGTGAGACGGACACGGAGTCCGTGTCCCTCGCCGCACAGAAAAGGGGGGTAAAAATGCTGGGATTTCTGCTGGAATGTGTAGGGATCTTTGCCGCTTCCATGCTGGCCATTTTCGGGATCGTCGTGCCGCTGATCGGCCTGGTGACGGGGGAGGCCGGCTTTTCCGCCGGTGGCCTGCTCCTTGGTCTGCCGGGCCTCGCCATTGTCTTGCTGATCTTCAGTGTTGTGCGGCTGTGGCAGCGGGTGTGGGCGCTGGAGGCGCGGCTGGAGGCGCTCAGCGGGGCGGCGGCGGAAGAGGAGGGGTCGGATGCGTAAGCTTCGCTTTCGGCTGTGGCACGGTGCGGTGCTGCTTGTCCTCGCCCTCCTCCTTTGGCCCCGGCCGGTAGCGGCGGGAGTGGATTGGGAGGAGGTGCAGGGAATCACCGTCTACCGGGATATCAGCACCTTTGATTCGGGCAAAGTCGTGCGTAACAGCATCGAGTATCAGCTGCCGCGGGGGGTGGCGGCGTTTCGCGCCGTGCAGGACGCAGTGACCCCCATTCGCGGCCGGTTTACGCCGCGCTCGCTGTGGGCCTCGGCGGAGGCTCTTTTGACCGGCTCGAGCGACATTCCCTCTTTGGAGTACATTGAGCTGCACTTTGTCTTCTGGGATGAAACGAACGAAGTCTGGGATGCGGAGCGGCTTACGCTGTATCGGAACGGGCTGTGCCGAATCCATCCCGATCTTGTCTGCACGGTTGGGGAGGACGGCTATCAGAGGCTGGCGGCGCTGGTTGAGTCCGGCATTTTCCCAGCCGGTCGGGCGGTGCATCCGTCTGCCTGAGATGTGGGTTTTTGAGAAGGAGAAATGATGATGAAGAAAAAGTGGGTTTGGCTGGTTCCCGTCGCGCTGCTGCTCACCGTGCTGTTTTGGCCGAAGCCGTTGACAACGGGGGTGGACTGGGATCAGGTGGGCTGGATCTGGGTGGAGCAGCACCGTGATTGGCTGCTGCCGCCGGACATCCTTGGCTACCCCCGCTTTGGCGGGGCCCGCACGAAGTATGAGTTGCGGCGGACGGAGGACGAGGATGCCTTTCGAGCCGTGCAGGAAGGGCTGGATGCCATCTCCT
>JAFQKL010000233.1 GCA_017396965.1 Clostridia bacterium | reverse complement strand
TGCTGATAATTGGATTTGTCAATGGTGACTGTTACGCCCTGTGCCGTTGCGGAAGGTCCCGCCGCCAGTGCCGTCATCGGCAGGAGAGACAGGCACATCACGAGCGCCAAAAGGAAAGATAACGTGCGTTTTTTCATGGTCGTTTCTCCTTTCAAATTTCAAAAATCGTTTCTGTTCGTTGCGCTTCCTTTCTGTTTTCTACTTGCCGAAGTTCTCCACCATGCGCACGGCGATGGTGAGGGCCTGCTCACGGGTGGCCTGGGCGTAGCCCGCGGCCTGCTGCTCGGTGGTCACGGCCTTGGGGGCGAAGGTGTTGTCGCCCACGCCGGCGATGATGCCGTTTGCCGCCATGAAGTACACGCTGTCCTTCGCCCAGCCGGAGATCTCCTGATCGTCGGCAAAGGGGTTAATCACCGCAGGGATCGCCGCCGTGAAGGGGCTGTAGCCGTTTTGGATGGCGCTGCCGTCGTTGAGGGCGTCAATATCGCCCACCCGCACCATCAGCTCAGCTTCGGCTGTGTTTCGCAGGACGGCGGTCTTGGCGCTCCAGTCGCCGTTGCTCCCATCCTCCGCCGCCCCCGCCGACAGGGGCAGCAGGGTGAGGACGAACAGCAGGGCGAGGGCAAGCGCGAAGGGTTTTCTTGCTCATTTCATCACAATTCCTCCTCAATTTCCGGTTTTTCCGGTTGGACAGGCGGTCAGCGCCCGAACAGGCTTGAGAGGTCGGGCAGCTCGTTCATGTGGTCGATGATCACGGTGCCGTCCGAGAAGGAGAGGCTGAGGTAGATCTCCCCGTCGGTGGCCCACCAGCCGTTCATGCCCAGCATCTCCTCCTCGGTCATGCCGAACTGATAGAAGTCCTGATACACAAAGCCGTCGCCCTTCAGGGCCTCGATCCAGCCCAGCATCTCCTCCAAGGTGGTGCCGGAGATCTCGGTGCGGTAGGAGGCGGTGGGGACGGCGGTGCCGCCGGGGTATTCCCGAAGGGTGGAGGGCCAGCCGTAGTTGGCGGCTTCGGCCTCCTGGTTGATCTGCTGGACATCATCGATCAGGTCGCCGAGGCCGCCGCCCTCTCCTTCGCCGCCCTGCATCTGCTCAAGGCCTTCCAGCAGCTGTCCGAGGGCTTCCAGCTCCTCCTGATCGCTGCCGCCCTCCTGCATTCCGGCGAGACCGGAGAGCAGGCCGGAGAGACCGGAGAGGGGGTCGCCGCCCTCAGCGGGGTCGGCGCTGTCGCTCTCGCCCGGCGAGGGGATGGCGGACGAGCTGCCGCTGCCGGACGGGGCCGGCTGCTCTCCCCCGTCCTCCTCTGCCGCAAGCAGGCCGGAGAGCAGACCGGCAAGGCCCTCCGCTCCTCCGGAGGACGGCTGTCCCCCCTGCCCGACGGTGGGTGCGCCGATATCGAGACCGGTCTCAGCCTCGAAGGCGGCAATCGCCTTGTCGATGACCGACTTGAAGACAAAGCCGAGCAGCAGTCCCAGCACCAGCACCACCGCAAAGAGGATGAGCGAGGCGCGGGCGAAGTTTCGCTTGTTGACCTTGCGGGCGGCAAAGGCCCACACGAGCATGAGGATCTGGCCCAGGATGGGGATGCACATGAGCAGCATGAGGCCGACGAAGCCGCCGGTGGTGATGGGCTCGTACTTGCTGCCCTTGGGCGGGGGCGCGTCCGCGCCGCAGGCCGCGGCCGGCTGGTATGCAGGCGGCGGGGGCGGCATGGAGGCGGGTGCGTCCTGCGTGTAGACCGGAGCCGCCCGGGGCAG
>JAFQKL010000232.1 GCA_017396965.1 Clostridia bacterium | reverse complement strand
GTGAACGCGGGCCGCAAGGCTTATCAGGGCGGGTGGGTGGGCGCTGTCCCCTCAAAGCGTCGGCACAAGCCCTTCCCCGAACCAACGCGCAAAGCCAGCCCACCCGCTGTGTGAACGCGGGCCGCAAGGCTTACCAGGGCGGGTGGGTGGGCGCTCCCCCCGCCAAAGCGTCGGTACAAGCCCCTCCCCGAACCAACGCGTCAAGCCAGCCAATGCGGGTACAATCCCACCCGCTGCGGCGTCGGGGAGGGGGAAGCGGGGAAACGCCGTCTGCGGATGGATTTTTCAATTTTTTGGCGGGGCTGCTTGGGAGACAGAGCGTGAAAACAGGGGATCATATCATGAAGCTTCAAAGGTGTCTCGTGAGGGTTGGTGCCGGGGTTTTCTGTTTTTGGCAGGGAGCCGGTGTGTGTTTTTCCGCGGTGGTTCTGTTTTGCAACCGTCACTTTGTGTGTGCTTTTTGATTTTCCCGGCAGACTGTGCGGGGATGAGGCCGCTGCTGCGGGGAAGACTGAGCAAAGGCGCGGGTCGCGCCAATCTTTTTGTTTGGAGGGGTTTGATGGCTTATCGGCTGGGGATTGTCGATGTGGGCGGCGGGCTGCGCGCCATTTACGGCGCGGGGGTGCTGGACCGCTGTATGGATGGGGGACTGCGGTTTGACCTCGGCATCGGGGTCTCGGCGGGGAGCGCCAACCTGGCCTCCTATGCCGCCGGTCAGCCGCGGCGCAACCTGCGGTTTTACACCATCTATTCCCGGCGGCGCGAGACGATGGGACTTTGGAACTTTCTCCACCGGCGCTCCTATATTGATCTCGACTACGTCTACAGCGTCTTGAGCAACTCGGACGGCGAGGCCCCGCTTGACTACCGGGCGCTGCGTCAGAATCCGATCGACCTGCTCACCGTGGCCACCGAGGCGGCGACGGGGCGGGCGCGGTATTTTGAAAAGCGGGACGTCGCCCAGGACTGCTACCACATCTTCAAGGCCAGCTCCGCCATTCCCTTTGTCTGCCGGCCGTACTGCATCGGCGGAACCGCTTATTTCGACGGCGCCGTCTCCGACCCGGTGCCGGTGGCGAAGGCCTTTTCCCTTGGCTGCGAGCGGGTGGTGCTGGTGCTGACGCGGCCACGCGGCCGCCGGCTGGCCCCGGAGGAGGATCTCTGGGCGGCCGATCTCATCCGCCGGGACTATCCCCTCGTCGCGCGGCGGCTGGAGCAGCGGGCTGCGCGGTACAATGAGGGGCTTCGTCTGGCGGAGGACTGTGAGCGGCAGGGGCGGCTGCTGATCGTGGCGCCGCAGGACACCTGCGGGGTGGGTACGCTCTGCCGCGATGTGGACGCGCTGCGGCGGCTGTACGACAGGGGGTACCGCGACGGCGCGGAGGTGCTGCGGTTCGCGGCGGCGGGGCAGGGAGGGGAGCGGGGACGAAAAAAGGAAGACGCGCTGCCGGAGCAGCACGTCTTTCGTCGTCACGATTGGAGCGCCGCTCAGCTGCGCACCACCTGAATGGCCACGCAGCCGGGGCCGCCCTGGGTGATGAAGGCGGGGCTTAAGGGGAGGATTTCAAAGTGGTCGGCCGTCGGCAGGGCCTCCTTCATCATCCGAAGCGCCTGCTCTGCCATCTCGGGCACGCCGGCGTGGGAGACGTAGACCCGCCAGCCCTTGCCTGCCTTGTAGTTCACAAAGGCGTTGCCGACAAACTTGACCGCCTGGGTGAAGCTGCGGCGCACGCCGGCAATGGTCAGCTGCAAAGAGTCCTCGGTCTGGGTGAGGACGGGGGCCAGCTTCATCGCCTGGCCCACATAGGAGACCAGCGGCGAGAGGCGGCCGCCGCGGCGCTGGTAGCCGAAGTCGGCGGGGAGCAGGAAGCTCTTGGCCGAGTCGATCAGGTAGCGGCAGCGTTCGAGGATCTTCTCCATCCCCGCCCCTTCCTTGGCAAGGCGCAGCGCCTCCTCGACAATGTAGCGGTGCGGGCCGCAGAGGGTGCGGCTGTTGATGACCTTGATATGGTCGGACTTGCTGCACATTTCAAGGGCGCCGACGGCGCTCTTGTAGGTGCCGGACAGACCGTCGGCCATGGTGATGTTGAGGATCTCGTCGTCGGGATACTTTTCGTACAGCTCAATGACCTCGCCGATGGCGGGCTGGCTGCTGGTGGGCATATGCCCCTGCTGAATGATGGAGACAAACTCCTCCGAGCTGATCTCATCGAACTCGCGGTAGGACTTGCCGGCGATGTGGACCGACAGGGCCGACACGTCAAAGCCCGCCTCCCGGGCCTGCGTGGTGGAATAGAGGGTGGAGGTATCGGAGATAATGCGTACCATCGTTCTGTTTCTTCCTTTCTGCCGCCCGGCAGAGGGCGTTTTCGGGGCGGCGACAGATTCTTTCAAGATTCATCATCCTTCACAGGATATCAGATTTTCAAAACCGCGTCAAGGATTTTTGAAAAACATTACAGATGGGAGAAATTGGGGTGCACCGGCAGTTCGCCGGGGGCGGTTTTGAGAGGGGGGGATAAGGGCTGCGGAG
>JAFQKL010000231.1 GCA_017396965.1 Clostridia bacterium | reverse complement strand
TAAGGGTCATGTAACACTGGGCGTGGGTGGGGCGGCATTCGCCAAAATCAAGGACCAGCCCCGCAAACCATGGCCGCCCTTCCCGGGACAGGTGCCGTCCGGAAACGAAAACGCCGTGTGGCTGGAGCCTCGATTGGTCTGCACGGTGGAGTTTATGCACCGGACGAAAAACGGTGGGATGCGGCAACCAGTATTCAAGGGACTAAGGGACGATAAGGCTCCCACGGACTGTGTGGCATGGGATAGCTAAATTGATGAAAGAAAAGCCCAAAACGTGAATCCGTTGCGGCACAACGCCTCGAGACTGGAGATCGAAAGTGGGCGTGCTTGCCAAAACAGCTCCGGCAATGGATGGTTCATCCTTTGCCGGAGCTGTTTTTTTGCCCTACTGCGAAACAAAACGGACCGAGCCGCTTTGGAATTCTTCTAATCCCGGTTTTGTCCCGGCGCGGTGCGCAGCGCGCAGCTGACTTCCTCGCGCCCTTTTTTGAGAATCCGAAACACGTCGGCTTTGAGAACTTCCAGAGACCGGTTCCGGCGACGCCGCTGAGGGTGGTGTTCTTCTCGCGGACAAACGGTTCAAAGATCTGCGCCAGGAACTGCGGACTCATGCCGATGCCGTTGTCGGCAATTTCAAAGCGCAATCGGGAGAACTTGCGCGAGGTCTGCTCCAGCTGGGTGAAGCCGATGATGGCGTTCATCGGCGTGCGGATATTGTGCGGCATCTTGGTAAGAAAGGTCTTCTTGCCCTCGTTGGCGCTTTTGGCGATTGAGAGCGCCTGCGCAGGCTGCTCTTGTGCAGGCACCTCGCCGGTGCGGTCGGAGAGGAGGAGCGGAAGAATGTTGCTGTCCGGAAAACAGCCGCGCAGAATCGTCTCGTGGAACCAGCGGGTCTCTCCCGTTGTTTGGCGGACGCGGGCGCAGGGTTCCGGCCTCGTCGTCTGAGGCAAGGCGCTTAAGTCCTTCTTCGGTGTATGGGTCATGCGGATCCACGGCGGTGGCCGCCAGCAGGGAAAACTCCTTTTGCAGCGCCCTGTCCGTCACTCCAATCAGTCATTCTATGTTGGGACTGACATGGTACACTTCCCCTGTTTGGGCGGCTGGCCATCATCTCAAAGATTTCCGCCGCTACTGTGCATCCCGCTCCGGCTCCCGTTCGCCGGCGTTTCGCTTTTCGATCTCCATAAGAACCACTCTCCAGGCTCTGTACACGGAAGCAAGCGGCTTCCCTGCCCTATTGCTGACCACTCATCGTCTCGGCCATTCGCCGCAGTTTTCTGGCTTTAATGGGGTTCCAGTGAACCCCTTTTCCCTGTGCGTAGAGCTCCGCCAGCGCAGAAACTGCCTGTGCGTGGCCCAGATCTGCCGCGGTCTGGTACTGCCGGGCGGCAAGGGCGAAATCCTGCGGTACTCCCCAGCCATACCGGTACAGCCGGGCGAGGCAAAAGGCGGCGGCGGCTTTGTCGCGCACTTTGCTTTGTTTGCTGAGCTGCTCCAAAGAAGCCGACGCTTCTTTGTACCAGGCTTGTGCCGTCTCCTCGTCCTGACCCACCAGCGTGCCGGTTCGGTAGAATTCTGCCAGGTCAAACTGCGTCAGAGCATCGCCGTTTTCGGCGGCTTTTTGAAACATCTCCACTGCAAGCTCGTTGCTTTGCATCACACCCACACCGTCCCGATACATCTCTGCCAGCTTTCTGAGCGATTTGGCGTGACCCAGCACCGCCGCTCTTTGGTACCACTCCGCTGCGGCGCGGTCGTCTTTCGCCACACCCTCCCCGGATTGGCACAGCAGCGCCATTCGATAGGGTACCCAGGTGATATCGGGGTCTTTCGCTTTTTGCCGCCAGTCCTGCGCCATCTCCTCGTTTTCAGGCACGCCCCATCCATACTCATAGGTTTCGTCCTGGTGATAGCAAATCCAAACGACATCCCGCTCCGCTGCCTGACGGCACCAATGCGCCGCGGCAGCGAGATCCTTCGGGACGTACCAGCCGTGATAGTGCATCCGTGCCAGCTTGATCTGAGCCCCCGGATCCCCGTTTCCCGCCGCTTTCTGATACCATTCGAGTGCCGTCTCGTTATTTCGGCGGACACCCCAGGCGTTTTCGTAGATGCGCCCCAGGGCAAACTGGGCCCGGGCATCCCCCAGCTTCGCCCTTTTTTCGTAGAGCTCCACCGCTTTGCGCTGGAGGCGCATGGCCTCTTCGGGATCCTCCGCCACGCCGAAGCCGTTCTGATACATCTGACCGAGGCTAAGCTGCGCACCGGCGTGATCCTGCTCTGCGGCCCTGCGGTACCAACGGGCGGCCAGCTCGTCATTTGGCTCCACCCGCACCCCCTGCCGGTACATTCCACCCAGCTCAAACTGCGCATCGGCATTCCCCTGCACTGCAAGCCGGTGGGTGACCACTACGCCGGGATCGCTGCTCTGCGCAGCCGGTTCGGCAGTCTCCTCGTGCCGATGGTCGGCAGGGTTCTCTTTGACAATCCAGGAGAGCGTGGTCACTGCCTTTTCAATCTCATCCAGGAGCTCTTCGATCTGACTGCGCCGATTGCCGCTGGCTTCGGCCAGGGAACCCATCAGCTCCATCTGCTTTTCCCGCAGCAAAATCAGCACCTTGCCCAGATCCTTTTCGGTGATTCCCAGCTTCTTAAGCAACTTTTCCATATAACACCTTATTTCGGCGATTTTTTCTGACCGGCGCCGCATCTTGACAGCGCGCCTCAAATCTGCTTGCACACCGGCATCCGCCGGCGGGCGTTCTGTCCGAACGCCTTTCCATGGTTCATGCAAAGCATGGTGTTGACGCAGAGATCTGCCGCCCTTTTCAAAACAACGGCTCTGATTCCGGCAGATTTCTACATTCTGCAACACTATAATTTTACAGGACCGGGAAGGTTTTGTCAATGAATCCCGCCGCTGTATGGGAAAGTTCTCCCTTCCCAATTCAGGGATCCTGCATATCCGCGGTTTGTGAAAAGAGACACAAACAGCGGCAGACGGTGGGGATTTGCCGTCTGCCGCAAGTGTTATGACTGCCAGGTCATTTCGAGATAATTGAGAAGCATCTGCGCCACCTGCGCGCGGCTGGCGTTGGCCTTGGGGTCAAACCGGCCGCCGTCTCCCCCCTGCATGACGCCGTTTTCCTGCGCCCAGAGGAGGGCGTCCACAGCCCAGGCATCGACGAGGTCGGCATCGCTGCAGGTCAGCTCGCTGCCGGCGGGCGCAGGGCTGCCGGCATAGCGCCAGAGCATGGCGGCGAGCTGTTCGCGGGTGATGGTGTCCTCAGGGCCGAAGGCGCCGGTGTCGTAGCCGGTGATGATGCCGCGATCTGCGGCCCATCGAACGGCAGGGGCGTACCAGGTGTCATCCGCGACATCGGGAAAGGCGGCCTCGCCGCCGATGACGGCGTTGCCGTCGCTGTGCAGGTGGAGGCGGGTGAGCATAACGGCGAAGGAGGCGCGGGTCAGCGGGACATCGGGGCTGAAGCTGCCGCCGCCGGTGCCGACGGTGATGCCGCGTTCCACGGCGGCGGTGACCGCCTGCGCATACCAGGCTCCCGGGGCGACGTCGGTGAAGGTGACGGGGGTCAGCTCCACCGTCAGCACGTTTTGGGCGATGAGGTCGGTCACCAGCAGCCGGTTGCCCTGCACGAGGATGCTGCGCGGGCGAACCGGGGCCTGCGAGGTGTGTTCGGAGGTGGGCAGGGTGGTGACGCGGCCGTCTTTGAGCTTGCGGATGGCGCCGTTGCCGGTGTCGGCCACATAGAGGGTGCCGTCGTTGGCCACGGCGAGGCCCTGGGGATGGTCAAAGCGGGCGACTGCCGCGGGGCCGTCGACCCAGGCGCCGGGATAGTGGCCGTCCGCCTCCTCTTCCCCACCGCCGGCAAGAACCTCCTGTCTGCCGTTTTTCAGGCGCAGGATGCGGTTGCGGCCGGTTTCGGCGATGTAGAGGGCATCGTCGTGCCAGCAGAGGCCGGTGGGGTCGACGAGGCCGGTGAGCAGGGTGCCGACTTCGCCGTCGGCGTTCATCACGCGGATGGCGCCGTTGCCGGTGTCGGCAATATAAAGGCGGCCGTCCTTCCCGGCGGCGAGGCCGGTGGGCTGGTTGAAGGCGGCCTCGGTGCCGACGCCGTTGGCGCTGCCCGGCTTGCCGCTGCCGGCGGCGGTGTATACCCCCTCCTGATCGAACCAGCGGACGACGTGGGCATCGGTATCGGTGACGGCGTAGCCGTTGTCGAGGAAGGGGGCGACGGCCCAGGGCTCCATGAAGAGGGCGGAGGCGAGGGTGCCGTCGTCATACTTGCCGATTGGCTCTCCGTTGACATCAGCGATGCCGATCTGCCCCGCTGCCCGCTCCACGCTGCCGTCGGGGTGGATGCGCCAGATGACGTTGTTGTAGGTGTCGCTGACCAGCAGCGCACCTTCTTCGGCGACGAGGCCGGAGAGGGCACCGCCGGAGAAGTCGGAGGGCGACCACGCCGCGGCGGGGGTGAGGAAAAGGGTGAGGGTGAGGAGGAGGACGAGGGGTGTTGTTTTGTGTTTCATATGGCTTGCTCCTGTTGTGGATTGGAGAGGGGTCAGGGGGTGGTGGATTCGGAGGTTGTATCAGAGGTTTTGACTATGCCGGTGGCTGTGTATGATCCGTTTTCGGGACCGGCTTCAGTTAACCCGGAATAATCTACCGCTACCGAGTTCTGATTCACAGAATTGTCATATGTCACCGTTACATGATGCGCTTTCTGTGCATACTCCAAAGTTCCGCCAGTCATGTCAAAGCAGTTGGACGTCAGCGCTTCTGTTTTTATTTCCGTTTTAACCGCATAACCGTCCGTTGCAGTGCATTTGGCAACTCCACCACGCATTGTCAACACGCTCTGATTAATGATGCCATAGTTCTCTCCGGAAAAAGTTCCTCCTTCAAGGATAACCGTACTGTCCTTGTTCATCAACCCTGCCGTTTTGCCGGTGATCGTGCCGTTCTTTACCGTGACGATATTCTCGGGTTTGTCGCTGCGGCCAACAGCTATGATATCGGCGCCATACTGGTTCTGTCCGGTAATCTCCGGACCATCACCACTCTCGCTGCCGATCGTGATGATAGAAAATGTCCCAGTAACACCGATTCCCGAGCCGTCCCCAGTAATGGTTCCTCCGGCAAACACAGCTTCGTAAGTCTCGATGTTCACCCCATACCTCGCACCAAGGATCGTTCCACCATGGATCTCCATTTTAGCGGAAGAATTGCTCATGCTTGCAGAGATCGCATCGCTGCTCCCGAAAGTTGCCTGGATTGTTCCGCTGTAAACAAACAGATCTCCGGCGGTCTGAATGGCATGGCCGCCCGTCCCCTCAATGGTGATCCTCTCTGAGCTGTTGTCTCCGGGCGCACCGATCTGAGTGGAAGTATTCATTTCCGCCAGAATCCCTGTCTGTCCGGTGATCTGAATCTTTGCGTTCCCCTGCTGGGCCGTGCCGACGTTTAGGATTGTCCCACCAGAGTTCAGCAGACGGATCGCAGCCGTCGCGGCATCCGTTTTGATCGTTCCCCCTTGAACATTCACCGTGCCGTAGTCACAGTAGATGGCGTTATCTCCTGTGCTGCGAACGGTTCCGCCATGGATTGTCACATCGTTTGAAACCCTCATCGCGTAAGAATGAGCGGTTACCGTTCCATCATTCATCACGACGCCTTTGCCGTTCACGCCGATGGCCGTGCCGGGGTTTACCGTACTCGTATTTTCTACCGTTCCGCCGTCCAGAATCAGGGTGCCTTCGGTGCTTCCGTCGGTTGATTCGCCGACCCGAATCGCGTCTGCAGTGCTGCTGCTGCTAACCTTGCCGGTCGCTGCAACGGTGCAGGTGCCATTTTGGATTTCAACAAGACAATACCCAGAGCTGTCCCCGGATATTGTGCCGGAAATCGTCCATTGATCTCCGGCAAAAATCAGACGGCCTGAGATCCTTACTTCGGCCCCCTTAGCCACCTGCGCACTGCCGGACTGAATGTGGACCATTTGACCGGCAGCGATTACAACCTGCGGAGACTGCGTTGTTGCTTCATCGCCTTCGGGAGATTCCGCTGCCTCATCGGGGATCATATCCAGTCGTTCCTCGGTCGCGTTGGTGACAAAGACATCCGTCACCCCATCCTCGCCCAGCGCGAGAGTCAGATCATCCGTGGTCGGATCATCCAAAAAGCGGTGGTTCGGATGCGCATAATAGAGGGTCACCGTTTTGCTCCCGGTCATGGTGCCGGAAAGGTCGCCCTCGTTCTTATAGAATCGATACTCTGCTGCGACCTGCGATGATCCGATATATCTATTAACGTACATGGTTTCAGGACAGGTCACCGTGTAAGTCGTTCCCCCCCGGATCGACTGCGTGGTGGCATCCTGCAGCTCGGCTCCATCGAATCGATCCAGATACTTCACCGTCAGCGTATAGGTTACTGCCCGGTAGAGATACGTCACCGTCTTATCCCCATCCATCGTTCCGGAGACAGCATCCCCTGTTGTTTCAGAAAACGCGTAGTTCTCAAACTCCTTCCGGGTGGTGGTGTAGCTCTCGCCGGAGGGGATTGTTTGGGTGTCGAAGTCAAGGGTGGTGCCGTCCTCGGTTTTCCAGTAGACGGTCAGGGTGTAGTCGACGGGCGCAGGGGCGGGGGGCTTACTGCCGGTGTCGTCCTCTTCGTCCTCATCCTCGTCGTCCTCATCCTCGTCTTCCTCCACCGGCTCCTCCTCTTCCTCAAACAGGGGATCCACCTGATCCGCGCTCAGCTGCTCAATCGCCTCGAGGATCTGCTCGCGCTGCTGCTCGGTGGCCGCCTGCTCCTGCTTGAGACGGTCGGGGGCGTCGGTGATGATCTGCTCAACGTCGAAGTCGGTCGTGTCGGCGATCTTCTGCTGCAGTGCGGGGTCTTCGGCGACCTGGGCGGCGACAAAGCCGGGGATCTCCTCCTGCTGCAGCTCCTCCACCGTCAGGCCGTTGCCGGTGAGGATGATGTCTTCCGCCTTGATGAGGCCGCTGTCGATCAGCTCCTGCAGGGAGACGCTGCCGCCGATCAGGGAGGGGTCGAAGCCCTCACC
>JAFQKL010000230.1 GCA_017396965.1 Clostridia bacterium | reverse complement strand
GACCGGGCGGTTACGGGGCCACAATGGAGGTGGGGAGTGTGGTCAACCGACCACACTCCCCCATCTTTTTCCGCCCCCACCCCACCCCGGCCGGCCTGACGGCCCCTGCGCCGCCGTGGCGGAGAGCTGCCCCCTCTCCCGCTGTATCCGACACGCAAAAAAAGACACCGCAGCTCCCCCTTGGAACCGCGGTGTCCCTTTCTCTGTCTCTCAAGATTTCTCAAGGTTCTCAAGCTCTCTCAAGCCTTCACAAAGCCCCCCTCTTCCCCAAACAGCATCCTCTCAAACTCCTCCGTCGGCACCGGCCGGGAGAAGTAGTAGCCCTGCATCTGCCGGCAGCCCAGCGCCAGCAGCTGCGCCGCCTGTTCGCGGGTTTCCACCCCTTCGGCGACAACGGCCATCCCCATCTCGTGCGCAAGGGCCACGATGGCGCTGAGGATGCGCTCGCGACGGCTGGCCACCCCCGTCTCGCCGAGGAATTTGAGGTCGGTTTTCAGCACCTGCACCGGCAGATCCTTGAGCGCGTTGAGCGAGGAGTAGCCGCTGCCGAAATCGTCCATCTCCACCACAAAGCCGGCGTCCGTCAGCGCCTGAAGCTCGCGGATCAGCAGCCGGGGGTTGTCCATGTAGGCGGACTCCGTCACCTCCACCCGCAGCAGACGGGTGGGCAGGGAGAAGTCGTCCAGCAGCCGGCACAGCCGCTCGGCCACGTTGCCGCGCAGCAGGTCGGTGCGCGACACGTTGACCGACAGCGGCACCACCTCCCGCCCCTCGTCCAGCCAGCGCCGCAGCAGCCGGCAGGTCTGGCGCCAGATGTTCTCGTCGAGCAGGGTGATAAAGCCGTTGCGCTCAAACACCGGGATGAACTCGCCCGGCGGAATCAGTCCCCGCTCGGGGCTCAGCCAGCGCACCAGCACCTCCGCGCCGCTGATGCGCCCGGTGGCGTAGTCGATCTGCGGCTGTAAGTAAGGCACAAACTCGCCCCGCTCCAGCGCCCCGCTCATGGAGGAGACGATCTCCTGCTCCCGGAGCAGCTGCTCGCGGATGCGATCGTCGTAGTAGGCGAGATAGTCGAGATAGCTGCCCTTCACCGTCTTCTGCGCCATGCGGGCGCAGTCAATCATGCGGTCGGCCGGCACCGAGAGGTCGCGGATGACATACACCCCATAGTGCAGATACAGCTCCATCGGCACCACCCGCTGCTCGCGGTACTGCTTGACGGAAAAGAGGTCGAGCAGATCCTGACGGTGGGGGATGAGCAGCACAAAGCCGTCTGCGGCGTTGCGGGCGCACAGCCCCTGCTCCGCCTCGGCGATGGCCTGAAGATCCTGCGCCGTCAGCCGCAGCAGCTCGTTGCCCTTGGCATAGCCGAACCGCTCGTTGATCAGCTTGAATTTGTCGATATCAAAATACACGAGGCACCACGCCCCCGCCGTCAGCTGCGGCAGGCGCTCCTCCATCCGCAGCAGAAAGCCGGCGCGTGAGAGGATGCCGGTGAGGTCGTCGTGTTCAAACTGCCACTGCAGCTCCGCGGCCCGCTGCGCCCCGGCCTGCGCCAGACGGCGGTCGCGCACCGAAAGGGCGACGAACAGCACCACCACCGACACCAGCGCCGTCAGCAGAATGGCCATCAGCAGCCCCATCTCGCCGGTCACGGCGCGGTAGATCATCGAGTCGGGCAGCACCGAGACGACAAACCAGTCGTTGACCCCCAGCGGCTCATAGGTGGTGTACCGCCGCTCGCCGCGCAGCTCGTAGACCGAATAGCCGCCGGTGCCGCTCTTGAGAAAGGCCAGCGTCTCTTCGGTGCTGCCCTGAAGATGGTCGGCCTGCGCCAGCGGGTCCTCCACCGTCAGCCCCTCTTCGAACGAGAGGCCGAGCGTGTCAAGGTAGGCCTCCGAGTCGGTGGTGCCGAGCAGCAGCTTGCCGGAGGAGTCGCAGAGGTAGAACAGCCCCGACTGCTCCGAAAAGCTGCGCTCAAAGAGGACGCGGAAGTCCCCTCTGGAAAACAGGCCCAGCAGCACCCCCGCCACCTGCCCGTCGATCTCCACCGGGATGGCGACGCCGAAGCGGGGCAGCGGGTCGATGTTGTAATTGACAAGAAGCTCCACCGTCCGCTGCCCGAGGATCCCCTGGCGGAAATAGCGGCGGTGAGACACCGAGGCTCTGGCGCCGTCGTTGCGAAACAGCGTCCCGTCGGGGTAGGCGAAGCAGACCTGGCGGAACTCGGTGTTTTCCACGCAGCGGGTGAGCTTGGCCAGCAGCTCCTCACGGGTGGCGATATTCTCGGCGGTAAAGGAGGCGCTGTAGCCGTCCAGCACGGCGTATTGACGGTTCAGCTCATCGCGGAAGTTCACCGCCTGCGCCGCCACGTCTCCGCGCAGCGCCGACCGCGTCCGCGCCACGGCGCCGCGCCAGCTGAACACCGCGCCGCACAGGCAGAGCAGCAAAATCGCCGCCAACAGCAGCCAGGGCAAAAAACGCCGCGTCCATCCGTCCGCCGCCCGTCTCTTCGACATCCTGAGCCCCTCCCTTCCTGTCCGCAATTCATGGACATTGTGCGCGAACTCGCCGCCGGCGCGGGATGGGATCCCGGCCGGCTTCTCTATAGTACAACAATAGCATAACATAGGAACTTCAAGAAATCAAGCGGTCTGCGCACGGTTCGGCGCTGTCCGTCGTCGGTGGAAGGAGGGGTTGAAAAAACTGGATTTTATCTTTGTTTTGAGGACAGGTCCGCCCGCCCTGCTGTGTGCAAAGGGGAAATTGTTCTGCATACAATTTTGCTATTGTATGTATCAGATGAATCTGCTATACTGTCAGCGTGTGGAGACAGCGGGAAAAATCAAGGGAAGAACGCCCCTCTCGGGGAAGAGCTGCCGACGCCGAAGCATCCTGGGTTTGGTGCCGCTGGATTCGCGTGGCGAACAGGGAACAAAAAGCGCCCCGGGCAGTCCGGGGCGCTGGATCAAATGACGATTCGGTTGCTTTTCTTATTTGGGTCTGTACTGCTCTTCTCCGGTCTCGATCCAGAGGATGAAGTCTGTGATTTCCGTATCCGTCCAGCCTTTAGACCGCAGGCCGAGGATCAGGCGGGAGCTTTCCGACAGAATCATATTTTCGTCCTCCTTTCGTTTTGGGTATCTCTATGATATCACGACGGCGGTCGGCGGTCAATGGCGCGAAACGGCGATTTCCCCCGTCGACAGATTGTGGAAAGCGCCCCTTTGCGCCGCGCCGCTCCTGTGGTATAATGGAAAAAACACCCCCCGAAGAACTGTCTGACAGGAGGAACGATCCATGCAATCTCTCACCGAGCTGTACAAGGCGGGGCGCGGCCCCTCCAGCTCCCACACCATGGGCCCCGACCGGGCGGCGCGCCACTTTCTCGCCACCCATCCCGAGGCGGACGCCTTTGCCGTCACCCTCTTCGGCTCGCTGGCCAAGACCGGCAAGGGCCACGGCACCGACCGCGTCCTCCACGAGGCCTTCGCCCCAAAGCCCCTCACCCTGACGATGGACCTTTTGACCGAAGACCTCCCCCACCCCAACACCATGCAGCTGACCGCTTTCAAAGACGGCATCGCCCTCGACACCACCCGGGTGATGAGCGTGGGCGGCGGCACCATCGTCGTCGAGGGCGCCCCGGCGGCGACGCCGAAGGACATCTACCCCCACACCACCTTCTCCGAGATCGCCGAGTACTGCCGCCACCACGAGCTGCGCCTCTGGGAGTACGTCGCCGAGGTGGAAGGCCCCGGCATCTGGGACTATCTCTACGACATCTGGGAGACGATGCAAAAGAGCATCGACGAGGGCCTTGAGACCACCGGCATCCTCCCCGGCGGCCTGCTGGTGGAGCGCCGTGCCCACGCTCTCTACTACGGCCGCCATATGGACGAAACCCCCGCCACCAGAGAAAACCGCCTCATCTGCTCTTACGCCTTCGCGGTCGGCGAGCAGAACGCCGGCGGCGGCACCGTCGTCACCGCGCCCACCTGCGGCGCCTGCGGCGTGCTGCCTGCCCTGCTGCGCTACACCGTCGAGACCCGCCGCGTCACCGACAGTCAGGTGCTGCGCGCCCTGGCGACGGGCGGGCTGATCGGCAACTTGATCAAGACCAACGCCTCTATCAGCGGCGCGGATTGCGGCTGTCAGGCGGAGATCGGCGCCGCCTGCTCGATGGCGGCGGCCGCCGTCGCCGAGTATTACGACATGGGCCTCGACCAGATCGAATACTCAGCCGAAATCGCCATGGAGCATCACCTGGGGCTTACCTGCGACCCGGTGCGCGGCCTGGTGCAGATCCCCTGCATCGAGCGCAACGCCGTCGCCGCCATGCGCGCCTTAAACGCCGTCCGCCTCGCCAACTTCCTCACCCACACCCGCAAAATCTCCTTTGACATGGTGGTGCAGACGATGTATCAGACCGGCATCGATATGTCCCACCGCTACAAGGAGACCTCGGAGGCGGGCCTTGCCTCCCTCTACCCCGAACTGCCCGAAGAGGGCGATTTCTACTGCTTTGGGAGGAACTGACCATGGCATCCGGCAAGACCATCTCCGCCCGCCGCGGCACCCTTTACGTCCTGATCGCCTCGGTGCTGTTCTCCTTGGGCGGCCTCTTCATCAAGCTGATCCCCTGGCAGCCCCTCTCGATCAACGGGGCGCGCAACATCATCTCGGTTTTTCTGATCGGAACCTATCTCTTTGTCACCAAGCACAAGCTGGTGGTGAGCCGCGGCGTGCTCATCGGCGCCTTTTGCATGTGCGCCACAACGACGCTGTACACCGCCGCCAACAAGCTGACCACGGCGGCCAACGCCATTGTCTTACAGTTCACCGCCCCCGCCTTTGTGATCCTCTTCATGATCCTCTTTTTCGGCGAGAAGCCGACCAAGAACGACGTTGTCACCTGCGTTGCGGTGCTGGCCGGGGTGATCTGCTTTTTTGTGGACGGCCTCGGCAGCGGCGGCATGACGGGAAACCTCCTCGCCCTGCTCTCCGGCGCCGCCTACGCCGGGGTCTTCATGCTCAACACCTTCCCCGGCGCCGACTCCCTCTCCTCCATCTTTCTCGGCCAGGTGGCCTCGGCGGTGATCGGCCTGCCCTCGCTGCTGCAGGAGACCGACTTCTCGGCCCAACCGGTGGCGGCGATCTTCGGCCTCGGCGTCTTCCAGCTGGGGCTTGCCTACATCTTCTTCTCGCAGGGGCTTGACGCCGTGCCCCCCGTGACCGCCTCGCTCACCACCGGCATTGAGCCGATCTTAAACCCCATCTGGGTGGCGATCTTCTACCATGAGAAGGTGACGGCGCTGGCGCTGGTGGGTGCGGTGATCGTGGTGGGGGCGATTTTGATCTACAACGTCAGAAAAGCGGCGGCGCCCAAAGGAGGGACGGCATGAGCAAGGCAGTCTGGAAGGGCGGCACCCTGATGGCGCCGGTGCCGGTGATGCTGGCCACCTGCGGCACGGTGGAGCGCCCCAACGCCATTACCGTCGGCTGGACCGGCATCGTCAACTCGGATCCGCCGATGGCCTATCTCTCGGTGCGAAAGAGCCGCTACAGCCACGGCCTGATCGTCGAAAACGGCCTCTTTGCCTTAAACCTCACCACCGAGCGGCTGGCAAAGGCCACCGACTACTGCGGCGTCCGCTCGGGGCGGGACGGCGACAAGCTGGCCGCCTGCGGGCTGACCGTCTCCAAAGGCAAGCTCGGCTGCCCCATCCTCGACCAGAGTCCCCTCTCGCTTGAGTGCCGGGTGACGCAGCGCATGGAGCTGGGGTCGCACGACCTCTTCTTAGGCGTCATCGAGGCAGTCCATGTCGAGGAGGCGCTGATCGACGAGGGGGGACGGCTGCAGCTCGAGCGGGCGGGGCTGATCGCCTACTCCCACGGGCAATATATGACGCTGGGCCGGACGCTCGGCGGCTTCGGCTTCTCGGTTCGCAAAAAGCCGGAGCGCAGACAGCAGGGACAGAAAAAGCCCGGCCGCCGGGCGGCGCAGTCCGCCGGCAAACCCGCTTCGGCGGCGCCGCGGGGGAGTGGCCCCCGCCCGCACGGCGGGAAGGGCTTTGGCGGGAAGTCCCCCTCCGGCAAGCGCGGACGCTGAACCGAAAAAGGCCCCGCCCCACAATGGTCCACAATGGTCCACAATGGTTAAAGAGGGGGCGAAGCCGCTTCTGTGCTTCACCCGTGCCTGCCGCACAGGCGGGCAGGATCCGTCCGGGAGGCTCCTCCGCGTCACTGCGACGCGGCAAGCTCCCGCGGCAGCGCCCCCCCGCAACGCCTCGATTTCCCTTGTTTTCCACCCCCACCTCGCCGGCAGCGCGCGGCTGACGGGGCCGGTCGGATGTGTTTTTTAAGGAAGTATGGCTGGAACAAAAAGGAGGTTTTTTCATGCTTCACAATAAAAACAGCACCCAGAGAATGGTGCTCACCGCCCTGTTCGGCGCCCTCACCTGCGTGGCGACGCTGGTGATCATGATCCCCTCGCCGCTCGGCGGCTACTTGAACCTCGGCGACACGGTGGTGCTGCTCGGCGGCTTTCTGCTCGGCGGCTGGTACGGAGTGACGGCGGCGGGCGTCGGCTCGATGCTGGCGGACTTCATCTCCGGCTATCTGATCTATATGCCGGCGACGCTGCTGATCAAGGCGCTGATGTCGGCCATCGCCGGGGTGCTCTACCAGGTGATCCGCCGCGGGGATCGCGCAAGGACGGGGAAGGCGGCGCTGGTCGCCGGCCTCATCGCCGAGGTCTGGATGGTACTGGGCTACTACCTCTTTGCCCTGCTCTTCCTCAAGGAGGCTGGGGCGGCGGTGCTGACCATCCCCGGCAATCTGATGCAGGGCGCGGCCGGCATCGTCGGCGCGACGGCGCTGGCGTTGATGCTCGACCGCACCGGGGCGCGCTGACGGCGGTTCCCCGGGACGGGTCAAGGTGTGGGACGCCAAAATGAGCGCGGAAAGCGCGCCCGCCCGGGGTGTGAACGCGGGCCGTCAGGCTGGCCGGGGCGGTGTGGATTGAGAGGGATGGGGGAGTGTGGTCGGTTGACCACACTCCCCACTTCCATTGTGGGGTGCTGACCGCCCGGCCTGTCAAGGGTCGGGTAGTATTTTACAAAAATCCTTGCGGGGGACGGATTTTTGTAAAATCTCCACCCTAAACCCTTGACAGACCTGTCT